>WLDZ01000077.1 GCA_009704515.1 Actinomycetota bacterium | reverse complement strand
CGGGATAACCCCGCACGGACCGCATCAGTCTGTGAGTTTGTCTCCCAATCTGGTTCAGGCCGCTGATTGCGCGGTTGATATCCCCAGCTTTCTTTACTCATGCCAGAATTCTAGAGGTTATAGTGTCGCCCATGAGCACAAATGCACCCGTCAGTGAAAATGCTATTGAAGTTCACGGCCTGACGAAGAGATATAAGAACCTAGCTGCCCTCTCTGAGGCAAATTTTTCAGTTCCGACCGGAACAATCTGCGGCTTTGTGGGACCAAACGGCGCTGGCAAGACCACCACAATTCGCATGCTCCTTGGACTTATTACTCCCACCGAAGGCAGTGCCTATGTTCTCGGTTTTCCTGTATCGGAGCCCGAGAAATACCTCTCTCAAGTTGGCGCCATGATTGAAGGGCCAGCTTTTTATCCCGCACTCACCGGAATCGAGAATCTGCGAGTTCTTGCGACTATGGGAAATATTGCACAGGAAAGGGTTGCAGAACTCATTGATCTAGTTGGCTTACAAGGTCGCGGTGGCGATAAGTACAAGACTTATTCGCTTGGCATGAAGCAGAGATTAGGTATCGCTGCGGCACTTCTGCCTAATCCACAATTGCTAATTCTCGATGAACCCACCAATGGTTTAGATCCAGAAGGTATACAAGAAGTTCGTGATTTGATTAAAAAATTAGCAGGTGAAGGCAAAACAATTTTCGTTTCATCACACTTGCTCTCCGAACTCGAGATTATCTCTGAATATATTGTGATGCTCCGTAAAGGTGAAGTTGTCTTCTCTGGGCCAATAGAAGAACTTCTCTTTGCACAGAAACCAACGATTATCGTAAAGACTGAAGTGCTTTCAGATTTGGAAAAAATCGTATCAATTGCGCAAGCTGCAGGTCACCCAGCAGTTATTCGTCACGGAGAGGCTCACATCGAAGGCCCTCACGAATGGGCAGCAACCCTGAACCGCACTGCTTTCGAAGCTGGCATTGTGCTCTCTCAACTAAATCCAACTATGCCAAACCTTGAAGAAACATTCTTCGAAATGACTGGAGCCCGCTAATGTTTAGAGTCTTTCAAGCAGAATGGCGCAAACTTCGTCGTCCAGTTCTTGTGCTCGGTTCTCTCGCCTCGTCACTCTTTTTCACAGTGTTAGTCACTGTCTTTATGTTTAAAAATATTGATAACCCACAAGGCAACGCAGATCGGGGCGCAAGCATTGGTCGCCCGATTCTTGAGAGTGCCTCTGGTTCAATAACCGCTGTTTCACAAGTTGGACTCTTTTTGGGTATCACTGCTCTCTGTATCTTTGCCGCTCAAAGTGCTCAGGAATACACATACGGAACCTTGCGCAATCTTCTCGTTCGTCAGCCAGCCCGCCTCAAACTTTTAGCAGGCAAATTTGCTGCGATGAAATCTTTTGCACTCTTGATTGCGGTCGTAAACATCTCAGTCAGTATTGCTATCGCTTTTTCTCTCTCTGATGGTGCGAAGGTTTCTACTGCAATGTGGTTCACAGCAGAAGGTTTGGCGGCTATCGGAAGATCCTCGCTCAATATCTTTATATCAATCGTGTATTTCGGTGTCTTAGGAATCACGCTTGGATTGATATTCAGATCACCGATATCTTCGATTTCTATAGGCGTTATCTGGTCACTAATCCTCGAGGGTCTCCTCTTTTTTGTGAATGAGAACATTCCAAAGTGGACTCCAGTTTCGCAATTCAACACAATTGCTGCAGGTGGTAGCGCAGATATTTCATATACGCATGCGCTAACTCTGGGAACTTCCTATGTATTTCTTGGAACAATCATCTCTGCGATTCTCTTTGCAAAGAGAGATGTGGCTAACTAACGACACAAGCTCGCTAGCGGATGCGGAGAGGACTCCTCTCACTTATTCTTTACGCATGCGCAAGAAATCTGCAATCGCCCTCATTTTGATGGCATCGCTGACCCTTGCCACAACGCCCGCAGTTGCTAAGCCGAAGAAACCAACGCTGGCTGAGATTGAGGCTGCCAAGAAGGCAGAGAGTGCAAAGAAGAAAGCTGCTGACGCGGCTGCAAAGAAATTAGCATCCGCCAATCAAACTTTGCGGGAACTAACTGCGAAAGCAGCTACGGCACGTGCCCTCTATCAAAAAGCGCAGGCAGAACTTAATGTGGCAACTGCCGCCGCAACTGCCGCTGCTGCCCATGCCGCAGAGACAGCCTTATCAGTTTCAGATGCGCATAAGACAATCGGCAAGATGGCAGCAAATGCATACATCCTTGGTGGCAGCCTTTCAGATGTACAACCACTGCTTAGTGCTAACGGTCCACAAGATTTGATTGATCAGCTATCGACGCTCAACACATTAGGTGCACGTAATTCAACAGCGTTAGATCGATTTAAGGCTGCTGAAATTATTGCAAAGGCAGCAAAAGCAAAAGCTGACGAAGCTCGAGTAGTTCAAGCAGCAGCGACCGCCAAAGTTGCTGATGCCAAGAAGGTTGCCGATGAAGCTCAAGCACTTCAGCAAGAAGAGGTGGATAAACTTCGCAAGGTTCAAGATAAGTTGATTAAAGAGTTGGCAAATGCAAAGAATGTTCGTATTACTCTCGAACAACAACGCCAACTTGCCTTGCTTGAAGAGAGCCAAGCACAGACTGCAACCACAACAATTAATCAGGCAAAAGTCTGGCCGAATCTTGGTTTCAAGGGGCGCTCCACAATTCGAACAACTGAGGCGCAACGCTTAAAAGCTGTTGCATTTGCGCAGAAGCAAGTTGAAGCACGGCCACGTAAACCATATGTCTGGGGCGATGAAGGTCCAAATGCATTTGATTGTTCTGGACTTGTCTATGCGGCATATCGTTCAGCAGGTTTAGGTTGGCCAAACTGGGATCGCCTTAACTCAGCGCTCTACGCTGGTTATACATTCCATGTTCCGCTCACACAGCTACAACCTGGAGATCTTCTCTTTTATTCTTACAAGGGAACTATTTCAACTATTCACCATATTACGATTTATGCTGGTAATGGAATGATGTGGGAAGCGAATTCTAAGAATGTTGGCTTGATTTATTCAAGCATTTACTCCGTAAAGGGTCTCATGCCATTCGGTGGCCGAGTTTAAGAATGGTTGATGCAATCGTTTCGATTCGAAACGCAGTGCGACCACATTTACAAAATCTTGAACCGGGTGAGCCATTTTTAGTTGCCGTATCAGGGGGTGCAGATTCACTTGCGCTTGCATATGCACTATTACTTGAGGCCAAGCCACTTGCTTTGCGACCAATCGCTATCACTATTGATCACCAGCTACAGAAAGATTCACACCTTCAGGCAGAGAAAGTAAAGAAGCAATTAGGGGAGATGGGTTATGTTCATATTTTTATTGAAAAGGTTCTGGTCGTTTCTCAGTCCGGCCTCGAAGCTGACGCTCGTAACGTACGTTACAAGGCTCTTGATAAAAAATCTCAAGAAGAGAAAGCCTCCAAAGTCTTCTTAGGCCATACATCAAATGATCAAGCTGAAACAGTGTTGCTCGGATTGGCGCGAGGTTCTGGAACCCGTTCACTCTCAGGAATGGCAGAGCAAAATGGAATTTATATTCGTCCGTTGCTATCGCTCTCTCGTGAAATTACCGAACGAGCATGCAGAGAGAGCGACCTTGATTTCTGGAGCGACCCTCATAATGAAGATACAAAGTATTCGCGCGTAAAAATTCGCCGCGAAGTAATTCCATATTTAGAGGAGAACCTCGACGCTGGTATTAGTGGTGCGTTGATTCGTTCAGCATCGCTATTACGAGATGATGGCGATGCCCTCGATCTTTGGGCAGATAAAGAAGCGAAGGCCCTGGATCTTCTGGATATGGAATGCGATTATCTGGCGAGCCTTCCCCGCGCCATCCGTACAAGAATTCTCAGATTGGCAGCCCTTGAGGCAGGTGTCGCCCCCGGAACCCTCACATTTGAGCAGATTGGGGCGATGGAGGCCTTACTTTCACGCTGGAATGGGCAAGGAGAGGTGAGCCTTTCTGGCGGTGTGAAGGTTGCCCGAATTTCGGGCAGACTGTCTCTCTCAGTCAGGCATTCATAGACGAGTGTAGAGATATATAGAGGAGCCCATCAGGTGGATTTAGCATCAGTCGGAAACGATGTCGAGCGAGTAATTGCAACAGAGGCAGAGCTTAAAGAGAGAGTCGCTCAATTAGCTGCCCAAGTAGATGCTGATTACCAGGGAAAAAACTTACTTTTAGTTGGTGTTCTTAAAGGCGCAATAATGGCGATGGCTGACCTCACTCGTGCGATGCAATCACATATCGAAATGGATTGGATGGCAGTCTCTTCTTATGGCTCCGGCACTAAATCAAGTGGAGTCGTTCGAATTCTCAAAGATCTCGATCGCGATATCACAGGCCGGAACGTTTTAATTGTGGAAGATATTGTTGATACTGGACTTACGCTCTCATGGCTACGCGCAAATCTTCTTTCACGTGGAGCAGCTGATGTTCAGATTCTTACAATTCTTCGTAAGCCAGAGGCTGCCAAAGTAGAAGTCGAATGTAAATACGTTGGCTTTGATATTCCAAAGGATTTTGTAGTTGGTTATGGGTTGGATTTTGATGAGAAGTACCGCAATCTCTCATTTATCGGTGTGCTCTCAAAGCACATGTACGAGTAAGGCAATTAAATGAGCGATGAAAAGAAATCTCCAACCAAAAATCCCCTCAAAGGTCTTACTTCAAAGAAGAAAGAAAAAACTGAAGTAAAGAATCCCGCAAAGAATTCGGGCAAAAGCGCACCAAAGACTCGCTCACAGCGCATACTTCGCGGCCCTCTCTTCTGGATTGTCGTTGCAATATTTGCTGTAACAATTTTTGGCCAAATTTCTGGTGCCGGTAATCGCTACACAGAAATTGGTACATCACAGGCGCTAGATGCAATTGCGCAATCTAAGGTTGAATCCGCACTTGTTATTGATAAAAGCCAGAAGATTCAATTAATTCTTAAATCTGGCAACACAATTAAGGGATCGACAAAGGTCGAAGCCTCATATGTTATTCGCCAAGAACCCGTCATTATTGATGCGCTTACTGCTAATCCACCCACTAAGGGCTGGAATG
>WLDZ01000076.1 GCA_009704515.1 Actinomycetota bacterium | reverse complement strand
GATAAACAAGTCTCTCCCAATAAAGAAGAGGGAGAAGAGAAATGAGTTATATCGAAATTCACTGTAGCGATGTTCTCTCTTCAGTTATCTTTATTATCGAAGATCAGATTCAAGAACTTCCTCGTGCTAGCGAAATTGAAACTCATATCGCACAATGTCTGCCTTGCCAGAGCGAGGTGGCTCACGAGCGAGCCATGCATGATTTATTGCAGAACACTCTTCGCAGAACCTGCAATGAGAAGGCACCTGATGACCTTCATGATCTCATCGCCGCACAGCTACGGGCTCAGGCCACCAGCACAAGTGAAGTTATTACCCAATTCAGTATGACTGAAATTTCGATTGAGATTGATGAGTTTGGCAATGTTGAACATCGCGAAATTCAGATCGAGCAGACTCGTATTCAGCACTTTAACGATTTAGATTCAGACAAATAGGCAATCGATGAAACCAGCAGAAGAAGTCCTAGGCACAGTTGGTTTCGCAACTATGACTGTGCGACCTGGTGATACTGCTCTCGCAATGGGTTTATCCGAACTTCCTGTTGTAGCTACTTCACATCTTCTTCATATTATGGAGAGCGCAACGGTTGCAGCTCTTAGCGAGTATTTAGATAATGGCGAAACAACTTACTTGCTCTCAACCACGATTGATCTAGAAGGTTCTGCTCAAGTTGGCGATGAGCTTCGCGCCAGCGCCAGATGTATCGAAATTGAAGGTCGTGAAATAGTTTTTGCTTGTGATGTTTATGAAGGTGAACGCCATATTGCGCAAGGGGAAATAAAGAGAGCGACAGTGGAACGAGTTACTTTCCTCGCACGCACTGCCGCTCAATCCGTAATTAACTCTTGATTTTTACTTTTTGGTGGCCCAGAAGATTTCTGCAATCTCATCAATCTTTGCGATCAATGAATCTGCAACTGCAACATCTTGAGTTCCCTTTGTTCCGGCAGCTCCGGCTAGCTTGGTTGCATCGTTAAAGAGTGTGTGCAACTGTGGGTATGCCTCAAAGTGTGGGGCCTTAAAGTAATCTGTCCAAAGAACCCAAAGGTGTTCCTTAACAGCATGTGAACGCTCTTCTTTGATTGCAACAGAGCGTGAACGGAAATCAGCATCGGTATTGGCTGCATATTTCTCCATGCAAGCCTTTACTGAGAGCGCCTCAATGCGTGCCTGTGCTGGGTCATAGACTCCACAAGGAAGATCGCAGTGAGCGAGGACGGTGGTCTTTGGTGCAAAAACTGCTTCAAATATATTTTTCATAAAGCCAAGATTAGTCCAGTAATTGGTAGCTCGCATATCTCACCTAAAACTTCCCTAGACCTCACCTAGAATTGCCATATGGGTCGAAACGCTATGGGTAGAAGATACGCAACCGTGCTCGTTGAAGGCCGTTCGATGGTGCCCACATATTCACCTGGCGATTGGTTGATGGCCAGATGGGGCAGTTACCGCCTTAGTACCAGCACTAACTTGTCAGCCTGGATCCTTCGCAGTTCTACAGTCAAAGTAGGCGATGTTGTTGTCGTTGAAAGGCCGGAACAACCTGGCGCCAAGTATGTGAAACGAATCTCTGAGATTAAAAGTGATAGCAATCAAATATTTGTATTGAGTGATAACCCAGAAGGAACCGATTCTCGCCAATGGGGTTGGTTGCCCGCTATATCAATCGTTGCAAAGATAACTGGACGCGTTAAGCGCGCTCGTTAACTTTCTCTTACTAGTTAATGACTGAGTAAGAATCAGCGAGTAAAAGCCTCTTGCAACAACGCCTTCATCTCTTCTTCGTGCAAGTGATGACTTCCTGTTGCAGGAGAAGCTGTTGAACGACGCGAAACAAGGCGGAAAATTCGGCTATCAATTGCACGACCACCATGGGCTTCAGAGGTGCGAAGCGCAATATGTGACCATGGACCTTGATTTGCAGGTTCATCTTGTACCCAAAGAAGAGTTGCATTTGGATGCTTTGCAGCCTCTTCGCGCATCTGATCAATTGGAAGTGGGTAGAGAAGTTCAACGCGAACTATCGCTGTTGAGTGCTCGCCTAACTTTTCACGTTCTGCAACAAGATCGTGATAAATCTTTCCAGAACAGAAAATTAGACGAGTTGCATTTGCCACCTTATCGTCACCGATTACAGGGCGGAATGTTCCACTTGTGAAATCACTTAGCTGTGATGCTGCTGCACGCAGGCGCAACATCGACTTAGGAGTAAAGACCACCATCGGACGACGTGTTGGGTTAGCAATGTGCCAACGCAATAAGTGGAAATAAGAAGCCGGTGATGAAGGCTGCGCAACAGTCATGTTATTTTCAGCGCAGAGCTGCAGATAACGTTCGATTCGTGCTGATGAGTGATCTGGTCCTTGGCCTTCATATCCATGTGGAAGTAAAAGGACAACGGAAGAACGCTCGCCCCACTTCTGTAGAGCTGATGAGATGAATTCATCTACAACAGTCTGGGCTCCGTTAGAGAAGTCACCAAACTGGCCTTCCCACATCACAAGTGCCTCTGGGCGTACTACTGAATACCCGTATTCAAAGCCCATGGCAGCGTATTCACTCAGCAGTGAGTCAATAACAAAGAATTGATTTTCATCACTGATCATTGAACGAAGCGGAGTCCATTCGTTGGCATTCTCTGCATCAACAATGACTGCGTGGCGGTTAGAGAATGTTCCTCGTCGTGAATCTTGTCCCGCAACACGAATTGGGTGGCCATCCTTAAGAATCGAACCAAATGCCAAGAGCTCGCCCATAGACCAATCGATTGTCCCATCGTTGAGCATCTCTGGACGCTTCGCCAACTGTGGTGCCATCTTAGGATGAAGATTAAATCCTTCAGGTGTTGCTACTTGAGTTGCTGCAATTTCGCGAGCAAGTGATTCGGTGATTGCTGTCTGAATTGCTTCGGCAGCAGGTGCAACTGGGACCTTAAAGTTTGGATCGTGCTCTGGTTCGTGATTTGCAACAGATGCAAATACAGCTTCAAGTTCTGCTTGGTATTCAGCTTGTACTTGCTCTGCCTCTTGTGGAGTAATGTCGCCACGACCAACAAGTGCTTCTGAGTACAAAGTACGAGTTGTGCGCTTGGCGCCAATTAACTTGTACATAAGTGGCTGAGTGAAACTTGGTTCATCGCCTTCATTGTGGCCGCGACGACGGTAGCAGACCATATCGATGACAACATCTTTCTTAAACTTCTGACGATACTCAAATGCGAGATGAGCAACGCGAACACATGCCTCAGGATCATCTCCATTAACGTGGAAGACTGGCGCTTCAATTATCTTTGCAACATCTGTTGAGTAACGAGATGTGCGTGATGCATGTGGCGCAGTTGTAAATCCAACTTGGTTATTGATAACAATATGAATTGTTCCGCCAGTGCGATAGCCAGCTAGACCTGAAAGTTGTAGAACTTCCATGTTCACGCCTTGACCCGCAAAGGATGCATCTCCATGCAGCAAGATAGGAAGAACTGAATATGCGCCCTTGTTATTAAGGCGATCCTGCTTGGCGCGAACAATGCCCTCCAGCACTGGGTTTACAGCCTCTAGATGTGAAGGGTTAGCAGCAAGATAAATCTTTGTCTGTGCACCAGAGGCGGCGGTAAATACGCCTTCAGTACCGAGGTGATACTTCACATCGCCAGATCCATGCACTTCATTCTCTGCATAGTGACCCTGGAACTCTTGGAAGATTTGTCCGTATGACTTGCCAGCGATATTTGCCAACATGTTAAGGCGGCCGCGGTGTGGCATACCGATACAGACTTCATCGAGTCCATTCTCTGCAGCGGCAGAAACAATTGCATCGGTAATTGGAATAACGGATTCGCCACCTTCGAGTGAGAATCGCTTCTGTCCGACGAACTTGGTCTGCAAGAATGATTCAAAAGCTTCAGCGCTATTGAGCTTACGTAAGATACGAAGCTGTTCGTCGCGATCTACCTTCTCGTATTTCTTCTCTAGGTTTTCTTGGAACCAAAGGCGCTCTGCTGGCTCTGAGATATGCATATATTCAATACCAACTGAGCGGCAGTAAGTATCGCGGAGCAGACCCAAAATCTTGCGCAGAGGTAAGAATGCTTTTCCACCGAATCCACCTGTTGCGAATTCGCGATCAAGATCCCACAAGGTAAGTCCATGTGTCTGCACATCAAGATCAGGATGTGTGCGCTGGCGATAAACAAGTGGATCTGTATCGGCCATGAGGTGTCCCCAGGTGCGATAGGCAGCAATTAGTTGTTGTACGCGCGCTGTCTTATCAATTTCAGAATCTTTAGTAACAGCAAAGTCTGGTGCCCAACGAATTGGCTCATAAGGAATACGAAGCGCGGTAAAGATTTCATCATAGAAACCTTCAGCGCCAAGAAGAAGTTCGTGGATGCGGCGAAGGAAGTCTCCTGATTGTGCACCTTGAATAACGCGGTGATCGTAAGTGCTTGTAAGAGTCAGAATCTTGCTAATAGCCATGCGGGCTAGCGTTGATTCAGATGCACCTTGGAACTCAGCCGGATAATCCATTGCGCCAACGCCCATAATCAAGCCCTGGCCTTGTACTAAGCGAGGTACTGAGTGAACTGTGCCGATAGTGCCCGGGTTGGTAAGTGAAACAGTTGTGCCTGCATAATCTTCAACAGTGAGCGTTCCACCGCGAGCCTTCTTCACTACTTCTTCGTAGGCAACCCAGAACTGGCCGAAATCAAGTGCTTCGCAACCCTTAATTGATGGCACAAGTAGTTGACGAGTTCCATCTGGCTTAGCTAAATCGATAGCGATTCCAAGATTGATATGTGCAGGGTGACCGACTGCTGGCTTTCCATCGAGTTCGCCAAAGAATGCGTTCATCTCTGGCATCTGACGAATTGCTTTGATCATCGCAAATGCGATCAAGTGTGTGTAAGAAACCTTGCCACCACGGCCACGCGCTAAGTGATTGTTAATCACAATGCGGTTATCAATCATCAACTTCGCAGGAACAGCGCGAACAGATGTTGCAGTTGGAACAGAAAGTGATGCCTCCATTGATTGCACAACGCGACCAGCAACTCCGCGAAGTGGCTCAAATGTTGCAGCGCCCGGTGTATCAAGTGTTGGTGCTGGCTTAACATTTGCT
>WLDZ01000075.1 GCA_009704515.1 Actinomycetota bacterium | reverse complement strand
GATTGCCGCCGTGCTCGACAACGGCTGGACTGTGATAAACACGCATCTTTCATTTGTGCCGCTGGTAAATGTCTACCAACTCTTTAAGTTATCTCGTTGGGCAAAAGCGATTGAACGCGAGTATTCAACAAAAGTCATTCTCTTAGGTGATTTCAATCTTCCCGGTGGTATTCCATCAAAGTTAACGCTCTGGAAACGTGCAACACAATCTTTAAGTTATCCGTCGTGGAACCCCAAGATTTCATTTGATTATATTTTGATGCGCGAGGAGCATTTATCTCAAAGCACAGAAGTAATTACACCGACTCTTGATATCAGCGACCATCGCCCGCTATCAATTGACTTAGTTAATTGAAGTAATTACCTAATTACTGAAGCAGAGTATTGAGTTCGGCTTCACTCAACAGGCTATCGCGACGATCGGTGACACCTGTTGGAACATAGTGAAAAGCAGCGGTTATAGATTCAACGGGAACGCCCTCAAGCTTTGCAAATGCCAAGCGATATATTGCCAACTGGATAGCAGCATCCTCGTCGAGCTGCTTAGAACCAGTCTTCCAATCAATTACTTCGAAGCCTGAATCAGTTCTATATACTGCGTCGATTCGACCGCGAACAAGCGTCCCTGCAATCACTGTTTCGAATGGGACTTCAATATCCTCAGATCTTATCCGTCTATCGGCCCATTCAGATTTCAACCACGCGCTCTTTAAATCTTCGAGCGAGCGATCTTCTTCAATTGGTTGCAGTAGGTCAAAATCTTCCTCGCTATAAATTGATGAGCCTTTGAGATGGTGTTCGATCCACAAGTGGAAAGCTGTTCCGCGTGAAGAGTATTCATCTCGAGCGCGTGGCATAGGGCGGCGAATATTTCGGGCAAATTCTGATGGGTTGCGCTTCATTGCAATTATTGAAGATGGTGACATGCGAACAGGTCGCGGAATTTCATTAGAAGTACGGCGACTTTCAGCAACTTCCGCGATGATTGCTCTGGCATCTTCTATCCACGATTGCAGCACGGAATCACGACTCTCTAATTTTTCGAGATCGACAACTTTTGCACTCCTTACCTTCTCAACTTGCGCATCAAAGGTCGATCTTCTATCTCCTAATGGATCGCGCGGCCAGATTGCAGAATTCTCATCATCGGCACGTGGATTACGATCCTCATCATCAGGTGCCTCAAGTTCATCGATTACTCGACCTTGTGCAAGGGCAATCTCTTCAATTTTGCGATAGAGCGAAGACGCGCGTAATGGTTTCTTGCCACCGCCCCAATGTGATGCACTTGCGAATAAGTGGCTCTTGGCACGTGTTACAGCGACATATCCCAAGCGAATCTCTTCACCGCGACGATACTTAACACAATCATCACCATATGACTTGAGGGCATCTGATGCTGCTTTATTTGTATCAGCGAGCCCAAAAGAAAGTTGCGGAACAACATCGTTATCTCGGCGAAGCGCAAAAGGGATAAAGCGCTCGTTGGTTGTCCAATTCTCTGGACTGCGCGATGAATCTGAAGGGAAGGTGCCGTTTGTTAATCCTGGGATTGCAACAACATCCCATTCGGCACCTTTGGACATATGGATAGTAAGAATCTGAACTACGCTCTTATCGACATCAGGTGCGCCAGCTTTGAGTCCGCTCTCTGCCTTACTTGCAACATCAAGCCAAGTTAAGAATGCGTGTAGCGATCCACCAGAACGTGCAAACTTATTGGCTTCATCAAGAAAACGATCAAGATGGCGACGTCCGTGAATTCCTTCTTCGCGCAAGGCAACTTCAGAATCAAGATTGAGATAGCGCTCGATTTCGAGAATGAGATCTGTGATTGGGCCTGATGCGCGACTACGTAATCTACGTAGATCTGCCGAGAACTGTGAGAGGCGGGCATACCCAGCTGGTGAAAAAGTAGAGCGATTGGCTTTCTCGATTTCATCAAGAGCATCAATAAGAGAACCTGTAAATTGATCATCACCTTCGGCGGCCATCGGATTACCGGCGATAATGTTCTTCACAATTGAGCGGTTGTCGATTGAATCAGCACGTGCTTGCGATGATGAGAAGCGGCCAAGGGCGGCAATATCGCGTGGGCCCAGGTTGATTCTTGGCCCGGTGAGGTGGCGCATCAAAGCCCCACCAGCATCTGGTGAATCAATTACCTTGAGCAACGCCACAATATCGGCCACCTCTGGAACATGAATAAGGCCACCAAGACCAAGAACTTCTGAGCGGATTCCGGCGGCGGTGAGTGCACTTTGAATTATCGGTATCTGAGACTTCTTTCGTACCAAGACAGCAAAAGAGAGATCGCTTGTTTTAACGCCATCTGCGCCCCAGAGCGGTGAGAAGTATTCAACAATTGCTTGCGCCTCTGCCTCAAGATTTTCAAAGATGCCACATACGAGATTGCCCGGACCTGCATCTTTGCGTGCAGTCAGTGGCGGTACAACAATCTTCTTGTCATTGCGAACTTCAGCAGAGATGAGGTTGGCTGTATCGAGAATTGCAATGTCGTTTCGGAAAGTCTCGAGTAAATCAAATTGTGTTGGACCTGTTGCGCCAGGGCCTTTAGGAAAATACTTATTAAAGGCGCCGATTGTTCCAGCTGCTGCGCCTCTCCAGGTATAGATAGATTGGCAAGGATCGCCAACAGCAGTCACTGCATGTCCGCCACCAAAGAGCGTTGATAGCAAACGAACTTGTGAATGAGAAGTATCTTGATACTCATCCAGAAGAACAACCGGATACTTTGTTCGCTCAATTGCGCTGACATCTGGAAACTTTTCAGCAATTGTTGCAGCAAGGGCAATCTGATCATCAAATGAAAGCTCTCCGCTGGTGCGGCGTTCATTGATAAAGTGATTCATCATCTCGACTAGGGCGATACGTTGGCGCGCGGTTCTATCGGCGGTACGAACTCCGTCATTAAGCGCTCCACCCATCGTTGCTAGCTTCTCGATGAGCCTTTGATCTTCGGCGATTATTTCTTCGCCAGTGACTTGATGCTCGAGAGCTTGTGAGGTTAGCCCCATTAAATCTTCTACAACTGTGTTCGGTGCGCTCTCGTATGTAAATCCCTCTTTATCCCAGGTCTGGACAATGCGATTAGCTAACATCCATAGCGCCGCTTCACCCATCGGTGATGAATCAGCATCAATGCCAAGTCGGATTGCATGCTCGGAGAGAATTCGACCTGCATATGAGTGATAAGTAGTAACGGAGGTATCGAAGTTCTCGAAATGAACCGGCTCGCCCGCCTCTTTCATTCCCTGGCTAAGCTGCTTGAGGCGCTTTCGAATGCGAATATTGAGCTCGCCAGCTGCCTTGCGGGTAAAGGTCAGGCCAAGAACTTGGTGTGGCGCAACCACCTGATTAGCAACGAGATAGACAACGCGGGCAGCCATTGTTTCGGTCTTTCCTGATCCGGCACCAGCAATAACGACTGCTGGTTCAAGAGGATTTTCGATAATCGAAATGATCTTCGATTGGTGATCACTCGGTTTATGGAACTTTGGATCTACTCGTTGAATAAAGGCAGCGACTTGGGCTGGGGTATAGATCTCCTTAAATGCACTCATCCGATTACCGACTTTCCTTCAAGGTGAACCGGACAAGAAGTTTTTACCGGGCACATTCCACAAAATTCATTTTCACGTGCAATGAAAGATGAAGCCGCCATCGAGATTGCAATTGCTTCGAGTTTGTCTTGAACTTGCGGGACGTCAATCGGATCTCGCGCAAGAGCTGCAATCTTTTCTGTTTCATGACCGAGAAAAACAAGATGAGACCCAGAAACTTCTGGTTCGTCAAATTTCTTCTCAAAGGAATTGAGCACGACCGCTAATTGATAGCACGCTAATTGAAGATTCTCCTGTGCTTCTTTCTTAGTTATGGCTTTACCTGTCTTGAAGTCCACTACAAAGTATTTACCATCGCTATCAACTTCTAAACGGTCAATTGAGCCACGTATCTTTGCTCGGCCTAAAGTGAATTCGAAGGTGAGCTCAACGCCTTCAACAGCGTTGCTACTTTCGCGGTGATACTTCGCAAATCTCGCTAACATTTTCTGGGCACGCGTGAGATGTGCGCGATTGATCCATCCGGCAGAATCATTAATGAGCGGCCAGGCATCAATGAGTGATTGCTGGAGAACCTCATCGGTGATATCCGTGCCCTCAACTTTTAAACGCGCGTACTCATGGATTACAGAGCCCAGTAGTTGCGCTGTTGAATCACCGTTACTGCCACCGTTGCGCTCGAGCAACCACTTTAGGCCGCACTTTTCAAAAGATTCGGCGGCCGATGGTGAAAGTGGAATCAATTCATCTTCACCAAAAAGTGGTGCATCAATTGTGATGGGGCGGGAACCAAGCCAATTATCAGGATCAGCTGATGCGATATCAGCCTCCTGCAACGTTTTTAGCAGCGATGCTGCCTTCTCGCTTTCAGGGCCAGAGAGCGCTCTGCGAAGAGATGCCACTAGCGCGCTTGAGGTAAGAGCCCGGACATCACCGAATTTCTTAACTTCATATTGCTTTGAAGCAAGGGACTCGTAAAAGTATGTAGATGGAGAACTATCTTCACGGGTGACTGCTGTCAGATGTAATTGATCTGTGGCGCGAGTAGTTGCAACATGGAAGAGGCGACGTTCATCTTGCGCCAAAGAATCTGCGGTAATTCTCTGCAAGCCAGCCACAGATTGTTCTTCGCTGTGACGTACTCGTTCGACCAATCTTTCAGCACCTAACAATGTTGAGCGCTCTTTTAGATTCGGCCAGATTCCTTCTTGAACTCCTGCAACAAATACTCGCTTAAATTGCAGACCTTTAGCAGAGTGCACAGTGAGGATTTGTACTACATCAGGGCGAAAGCCTTTTGTGGTGATGAGGTCAGAGACGATGTTTTCTTGCAGAATTTCATTGAGAAATATCTTGGGGTGCGAGCCCGGCATACGATCAATATGTCGAGCAGCACTATCAAAGAGTTGAACCATTGCATCTAGGTCACGATCTGCGATTGCTCCGCGGGCGCCACCGCGTAGAGCAGCATCCTGCCAAGCATCTGCAATCTTTACACCATCACTATTGACGGCATTCGACCAGATAGCCCAGAGTAAATCGTG
>WLDZ01000074.1 GCA_009704515.1 Actinomycetota bacterium | reverse complement strand
TGCGACATCGAAGCCCTCACCTGTTAGCGATACAAAGCGCTCTTCGAGAGTCGGTGCATCAAGGTTAAATCCTTCAACACGAACACCGCTCTTAACTAGCGCATCAACGATTGTGTTCGGCGCTAGAAATCCCGCCGCAATATTTGCGTGCACGCGGTTATTTTCAAAGCGAGCTTCGATATCAAGTGAATTAAGTGTGGCGATAGCTTTATCGGAATCAGGAGTTTTGATTTCAAGGTTGAGTATCTCGCTGTGGGCAAGTTCTGCCAGTGAACCTTGAGCAACAATCTTGCCGGCGCCCATTACAGCTAAGTGAGTACAAATCTGTTCTATCTCAATAAGTAAGTGGCTAGAGATAAAGATGGTGATGCCTTGCGCCGATAGCGATCTAATTAGCGTGCGAACTTCGCGTGTGCCTTGTGGATCAAGTCCATTTGTTGGTTCATCTAAAATCAAAAGCTTGCGCGGCTGCAAAAGTGCATTTGCAATACCCAATCGCTGCTTCATACCTAATGAATATGCATGAACCTTCTTCTCGGCGGCATGTTGCAGACCAACACGAGCAAGTGCGCTCTCTACGCGCTCATCACGAGTTGCCGGGTCTGCGTAACGGTCAGCGCTGTCATAGCGATGCAAATTTCCGCGCCCTGATATGTATGGATAGAAAGCAGGACCTTCTACCAGTGCGCCAACATGAGGTAGTGCGTCACCGATTTGATCTGGAACTTTTGAACCTAGTAGAGAAATTGATCCGCTGGTGACATCGGCAAGGCCTAGCAACATTCGAATTGTTGTTGTCTTACCTGAACCGTTGGGACCGAGAAAACCGAAGATAGAACCAGCAGGAACTTTTAAATCGATATTATCGACAGCGTTCTGGGTACCGAAACTCTTTACGAGTCCCGATGTCAGAATTGCATATTCGGATGCAGGTTGTGCAGAACTCACTTCGTAGAAGCTGCTTTAAGAAGGCGCTCGACTGTCACTGACCCAGCGTAGATATCTCCGCTATCTGCAATAAAGATATTGAGAAGTGTTGAAGTAAATACGCGACCACCAGCAACTGGCTTAGTAAGCTCGAGATAGAGGCTATTTTCAGCGATTAACGCTGCTATTTCAGCAGGTACCTGGTCACCGCGAACCTTGGCTACTGCGCCCCAACCTTGTGCCTTAAGAGCTAAAGCTTCTGCCTTAATCTCTTCCTCTGTTGGAAGAGCAGGAGCTAACTCTGCCTGTGCACGAAGTTCTGCCTCAGTTGGCAGAGCAACCTCAACGACTGTGGCACCTGCAGGTGGTGTGAAATCAAAGTTTGATGCAGCAGGTGTTGCAAAGCTAATTGTCTCGAAGGCAACTTCAAAGGCAGGTGAATCTGAACCAACAGCTGTGATGCGAGCTGCTAGCGGCAATCCTGTTGCTGCATCGATAGAAAGAGTTGCTGATTGCACAAGGGTTTCATTTGAACGTGGCGTAATAGTTAATTGATAAACACCGCGACCAGCAATCTTGGCATCTGCACCAACTGTGATTACTGAATCAACGCTTGCTTGTGCGAGTACATAATCTGCAATGGCGGCAGGTGATGTCACCTCAAAAGGAAGCTTGGATGAGTTTGCGTTAAAGAGCGCGAGTGCTTGACCTTCTGCCTTGTTGATTTCGCTCTCATCAATGACTGAATGCTGTGCGATTGCCTTGCTGGCATCGTATGCCCAGAGATCGCTGCCGTTACGGATGTAGTTGCGCTCTGACAATAAATCGAGAACCTGTAGACGGGCCTTTGTTGGACCATCAACATAAATATTTGCAATATGTGTTCCGGCGAAGAATTCAAGGGCTAGCGCAAGCTCTCCTTGCGCACTTGCCTTAGGAATGAAATCTGCCATCTCTTCTGGCATCTGCTTCTTCATCTGCTCGATCATTGATTCAGATACATCAGGGACAATGTTCATTGGAGGCAGACCCATTGCAGCTTTCTTCACAATGCGACCAGAGAATGCGATATCAGGGTTGGTATTAATTAATTGCAAAATTTGCGCAGCGCTCTTATCAGGTAGGTCAGTTGCTGCAGTTGCCTGTACAGAGAAACCGATGACAGAACCGGCGACAAGAACAGGGGCGAGCAGTGCTGGGATCCAACGGAGCGACTTGCGTGACATGGGGTGCCTTTCGAGCGTATTTCAATCATCTCTGGATGTTTCTACGGGTAAGAATATGGTGAGCCTTCAACGCGCTCCACTTGAATATCGCCTTTAGGATGTGGGTTATGGCACACGGAGCGCGGATTAAGAATGGCTTTGCGCCCAAGGTCTGTATTCGCTGTGAACGCCCCTTTGAATGGCGGAAGAAGTGGGCCAAAAACTGGGATGAAGTGAAATATTGTTCAGAGGCCTGCCGCGAGAACAAGGCTGGCAAGTAAGTGAAGCGAATTCTCTTTATCCCCTTTGATCACCTGCATCGTGGCTTCGGTGTGATGAAGGGTGCGGATAAGAAGAGTGATCTCATTCTTTTGGTTGAAAGCCAGAACATGCTTAAGGGCGCTGATTGGAACCCAGAGCGCAATTTCTTTTTAATCTCATCGGCTCGCCACTTTGCCGAAGAACTTCGCAGCGATGGGTTTGAAGTGCGTTATCTCAAAGCAGATAACTCAGTGGCGGGAATAATGAAGACGCAAAAGGAATTTCCGAAAGCGGTTGTGATTTCGGCAGAACCTTCTTCGTATCGCATGACGCGCTCGCTGGCAGATCACGGCGTTGAATTTGTGGCCAATGATTTTTTCTTGACTCCGCGCGAATTATTTCATTCATGGGCGGCTTCGCAGAAGTCTTATCTGATGGAGAACTTCTATCGTAAACAACGTGTGCGTCTAAATGTCTTGATGGAAGGTGCAACACCAGTTGGCGGATCTTGGAATTACGATAAAGAGAATCGCCTACCACCACCAAAGAATTACACCTGGCCGGCATATCTGGAACATGAAAGAGATGAAATTGATTTAGAGGTTGCGCGTGATTTAAAGATGCAACCAACCAAGATTTGGGCGACCACGCGCGCTGGTGCACTGGCGCAACTTAAATACTTTATTAAGCATCACTTTGGAAAGTTTGGACCTTATGAAGATGCGATGGCGCTCGATAGCTGGGCGCTTCATCATTCTTTGTTAAGTCCGTATATAAATAATGGCTTGCTGCACCCATCAGAGGTCATTGATGCAGCGCTGAAAGCCTTTTATAAAGGTGATGTGCCTATCGAATCTGCCGAAGCTTTTGTGCGCCAGATAATTGGTTGGCGCGAATACATCAACGGTATGTACTGGTTTTTAGGTGAGGATTACAGGAACAACAATCAACTCGGTGCCACTCGCGATTTACTTCCGGTATTTACTGACCCAAGTAAGACAGAGATGAACTGCATCAAATCTACGGTTACAGATATTAAAGAGCGCGCCTGGGTGCACCATATTCCGCGCCTGATGTTGTTAAGTAATTTGGCTCTGATAACGGGTACAAATCCCCAACAATTTCTCGATTGGATGCGCCGCGAATTCATCGATGCCAGCGATTGGGTAATGGTTCCAAACATTATTGGAATGGGCGTGCATGCTGATGGTGGCGCGATGATGAGTAAGCCTTATGCAGCAGGCGGTGCCTATATCTCGCGCATGAGCAACTATTGCAAAGGCTGTGCCTATAACCCGAAGCTACGAGTTGGAGATGATGCTTGTCCTTTCACAACTCTCTACTGGGATTTTCTTGATCGCCATAAAGAGACTTTTGTTAAGAACCATCGCATGAGCCAACAAGTCAATGGTCTAAAGCGCCTGAGTGATTTGCCCGAGTTAAAAGATAGAGCTATTCAAGTCTTATCTGGTTTAGAAAAGGGCGAGATTTAATCGTAAAGTTTTAATATGATGTGCGCTATGTCTAGAGTAATTAGCCCAGCCCGCATCGCAGAACTTATGAAAATCGAAGAACAACGTTTTCTTGATACTCATAAAGCATCCACAGCTGCATTTACCGAATCATCGCGTGTAATGCATGAAGGTGTTCCGATGTCCTGGATGGCAAAGTGGCCAGGTGCTCACCCAGTCTTTATCAAAGAGGCAAAGGGCGCACACTTCACAGATCTAGACGGCCAGGATTACATTGATTTCTGTCTTGGCGATACTGGTTCGATGACGGGTCACTCACCAGCTGCCACCGTTGCAGCAGTTAAAGCGCAGATTGATAAGGGCATCACCGCAATGTTGCCATCGGAAAATGCATCAATCGTCTCTGATTTATTGCGTAAGCGTTTTGGTCTACCACTCTGGCAATTTACAGTTTCAGCAACCGATGCCAATCGCCATGTGATTAGGTATTCACGCATGATTACTGGGCGCGACAAAATTGTTGTTATTGATCGTTGTTATCACGGTTCAGTTGATGAAACCTTTGCAACTCTTGATGATGCTGGTTTTACTATTAAGCGCGAAGGCAATATTGGCGCCCCAGTTGATTTAGATGTCACCACACGCGTTGTTGAATTCAATGATTTGCCTGCCATGGAAGCAGCGCTTGCCAAGGGCGATGTTGCTGCAATTTTGATGGAACCTGCGATGACCAATATCGGAATCGTTCTGCCTGAGCCTGGCTACTTAAATGGCGTTGAAGATCTCTGCAAGAAATATGGCACTCTCTTGATTATTGATGAGACCCACACAATCTCAGTTGGCGCTGGTGGAATGACGGCTCAACTCGGACTCAAGCCTGATTTCTTCACGATCGGAAAAGCACTTGCGGCGGGTATCCCAGTTGGAACATTTGGAATGACGCAAGCAGTTGCAGATGCCATCAAGGCACGAGTAGAAATCGAAAAGATTGATACCGGTGGAATCGGTGGCACGCTAGCCGGCAATATCTTGGCCCTTGCTGCCATGAGAGCAACGCTGACTGATGTTTTAACGGAAGGCAACTTTACGAAGATGGTTGCACTCGGTGATCGCTGGTCAGATGGCGTTGATGCAGCGATTAAAGAGTTTGATCTTGATTGGCATTGCAATCGTTTAGGTGCACGCGGTGAGTACATCTTTAAAGGTAAGGCACCGCGCACCGGTAAAGAGGCTGCGGACTCTGGTGACTTTGCACTCGAGCAGTACATTCATTTGCGTTTACTTA
>WLDZ01000073.1 GCA_009704515.1 Actinomycetota bacterium | reverse complement strand
TGCCAATAAGTGAAGTACTGCATTGGTAGAACCACCGAGTGCCATCAAGATAGTGATGGCGTTTTCAAATGCTTGCTTAGTCAAGATATCGCGCGTAGTGATTCCTTTGCGGATGAGCTCAACAACTGCCGCACCTGATGCAACCGCGTATGAATCACGACGGCGATCAACTGCTGGAGGCGCCGCAGATCCTGGCAATGAAAGTCCGATTGCTTCGCCGATACTCGCCATCGTGTTAGCTGTATACATACCGCCACAGGCGCCTTCACCTGGACAGATTGCGCGCTCGATTGCATCAACGCGATCACGGGTAATTAAGCCACGTGCGCAAGCACCGACTGCTTCAAAGGCATCGATAATTGTTACATCTTGACCATCAACTTGGCCGGGCAAAGTTGATCCTGCATAAACAAAGACTGAAGCAACATCTAGTCGAGCCGCTGCCATCATCATGCCTGGCAGCGATTTATCGCAACCCGCAAATGTGACCATGCCATCAAAGCGTTCTGCATTCATAACTGTTTCAACCGAGTCAGCGATAATTTCGCGTGAGACTAGTGAGAAGTGCATACCTTCATGGCCCATAGAGATTCCGTCAGATACAGAAATAGTTCCGAACTGCATCGGGAATCCACCAGCATCGAGAACACCTTGCTTAGAAGCTTTTGCTAAACGATCAAGTGAGAGGTTGCAAGGGGTGATTTCATTCCAAGAAGATGCGATACCGATTTGTGGTTTAACCCAATCTTCATCACCCATTCCAACTGCACGTAACATTCCGCGTGCAGGAGATCTCTCTAAACCATCAGTTACAACACCAGAACGGGGCTTCATTGTCGACATGCTTAAGTTTAACCTGCGATGAGCCTCTTTGTCCTTACTCAGGTAGAATAGGCACTCTTAGAAGCTGATGTGAGTCCAAAATCTCACCATTGCAAATCAACTTTCCATTTACCTCATTGGAGATACACCTGTGCCAAATCAAAACCGCGATGCCCAAGGCCATGTCAAAGGTCAGGCGCCCGATCGCTGGAGAACGCTCTTTGTTGTAGCGATTTCACAATTGATGCTCGTTCTTGATGGGTCAATTATGAATATTGCAATCCCGAGAGCCCAAGCGGATCTGATGATTTCAGATGCGAATAGGCAGTGGATTATTACAGCTTACACATTGGCCTTTGGTTCACTTCTGCTTTTCGGTGGACGCATTGGTGACTATGTAGGTCGTAAGAAGATCTTCATTATTGGTCTCCTTGGTTTCGCCGGTGCATCGGCACTCGGTGGAATCGCTGCAAACCAGGAAATGCTTTATGCCTCTCGTGCGCTTCAGGGAGTCTTTGGTGCACTACTTGCGCCAGCAGCTCTGGCGATTATTTCTGAGACATTTACCGTTCCAGCAGAGCGCGCAAAGGCATTTGGTGTTTTCGGTGCAATCTCAGGTGGCGGTGCAGCAATTGGCTTAATCGCTGGTGGAGCACTTACTGAGTTCTTCTCATGGCGTTGGTGCCTAGGTGTAAACACCCCTATCGCCATCATTGCCGCAATCCTTGCCTTTAAATTTGTACATGAGTCCAAGGCAGATGGAGATAAAACTTACGATGTTCCTGGCGTAATCACAGCAACTGCTGGACTCTTCTCACTTACCTATGGATTCAATGAGGCCGCTACCAAGGGTTGGTCAGCAACTTCAACACTTTCATTCCTCGCAATTTCAATCCTGCTCTTAATTTCATTTGTAATCATTGAGACCAAGGTTGCAAATCCAATGATGCCTCTTCGTGTTGTTACAGAGCGCAACCGTGGTGGTTCATATCTTGGATCTCTCATTGTTGGAGCTGGTCTTTTCTCAATGTTCTTATTCTTGGGTCTTTACCTTCAGAACATTTTAGGTTTCTCGCCACTGAAATCTGGTTTCGCCTTCTTGCCATTTACCGCCGGAATTATTTTTGGCGCCGGAATTGCGTCACAGCTCTTGCCTAAATTTGGTCCTAAACCGCTAATGGTGCCTGGTCTGATTTCAGCAAGTATCGGACTTTTGTTGCTCACGCGCATTACTCCAGAAACCTCATATGCAACACATGTTGTTCCATCACTATTGATTATGTCTTTCGGTATGGCGTTGGTATTCATCCCACTCACTTCAACCTCACTTCACGGCATCTCAGGTCGAGATACAGGTGTGGCAAGTGCCATGGTGAATACTTCACAGCAGATTGGTGGATCACTCGGAACAGCGCTGCTGAGCACCATTGCAGTGACTGCATCATCGAATTATGCAAAAGCAAATAGTGTCGCCCAGGATGACATGGTAGGTGGAGCTTTTGCTGCAACGCACGGATTTACAGTTGCATTTCAATTCAGTGCAGCGTTTCTCTTTATCGGCGCGATAGTCCTCTTCTTCTTTATCAATGTTGGAAAAGAGTCGCTCGTTGAGACAGAAGGCGCAGGAATGCACTAAAGCTTCAACTGCTTAAACTATTGACCTAAGTGGCCAAGTAGGAGCTCGCGAACTCGCGCAGCATCTGCTTGGCCCTTTGTCTCTTTCATTACTGCACCAATCAAAGCGCCAGCGGCTGGTAGATGTCCGTTACGAACCTTCTCGGCAGTCTCTGCTTGATCAGCACAAACCTTTTCAATTGCTGCCATAAGTGCGCCATCATCATTAACAACCTTGATGCCACGCTTTGCAACAACTTCAGAAGGAGTTCCTTCTCCCCCTATAACGCCCTCAACTACTTGGCGCGCTAACTTATCTGTGAGTTCACCAGATGCAACAAGGTTGATTAGCTCAGCAACGTGGGCTGGGGTAATTGCAAGATCTGCTATCGCAACTGATGTGTCATTTGCGATACGCGAAATCTCGCCGAGCCACCAAGTACGCGCCTTGGTTGGGTCTGCGCCTAACAGAACAGTTGCTTCGACGATATCCAAAACATCGGCGTTAATCATCGCTGCCATCTCTTTATCGGGAACGTTCCACTCTTCTTTGATGCGCTTACGGCGAAGAGATGGTCGCTCTGGCAAAGTTGCGCGAAGTTCTTCAATCCAAGTTGCTGGTGGTGTTACTGGTACCAAATCTGGATCTGGGAAATAACGATAATCCTCAGCTTGTTCCTTAGAACGGCCAGAGCGAGTAAGACCTGTATCTTCTTGGAAGTGACGAGTCTCTTGCTTAACTTTGCCACCGGTCTCAAGAATCTCTGAGTGACGCAACATTTCGCCACGAATAGCGCGCTCGACTGAGCGAAGCGAGTTTACGTTCTTGGTTTCAGAGCGAGTACCGAGAACATCTGAACCCTTTGGCATCAACGAAACGTTGGCATCGCAGCGCAATGATCCTTGTTCCATCTTCACATCAGAGACTTTGAGACCGCGCAAGATGTCGCGAAGTTCTGCCACATATGCCTTGGCGACCTCAGGTGCGTACTTACCTGTGCCTGGAACAATCTTGGTAACGATTTCTACAAGTGGAATACCTGCGCGGTTGTAGTCGAGCAAAGAGTAATCAGCACCATGAATACGACCTGTGGCACCGCCGACGTGTAACGACTTTCCGGTGTCTTCTTCCATGTGAACGCGCTCTACCTCAATACGAAATTGCTTTGGACCTTCATCCGTATCAATTTCAACATCGACATATCCATCGAAACAGATTGGTTCGTCATACTGCGAGATCTGAAAGTTCTTTGGCATATCTGGGTAGAAGTAGTTCTTGCGAGCAAAGCGGCTATATGGCGCGATAGAGCAATTGAGTGCGAGACCAATCTTGATTGTTGATTCGATTGCTTTCTCATTTACAACAGGCAACGCACCCGGTAGCGCCAAGCAGACTGGACAAGTCTGAGTGTTTGGTTCTGCTCCAAAAGTCGTTGAGCAAGAACAGAACATCTTTGATTCGGTATTGAGCTCGACGTGAACCTCAAGACCTAATACTGGGTCATATTTTGCAATTACTTCATCGTATGTAAGTGCCATTAGCGCGCACCTCCCGCTAAATCAACTTTCGGCAAGGCTGAAGGCCTTCCTTGGAGGGCTGGAGCTTTTGTAATAAGAGCGCCACCCCACTTTGAGATAAGTGCTGCTTCAAGAGCTGCACCAACTTGATAGAGACGCTGATCTTGCATGGCTGGTGCCATGATCTGGAAACCAACTGGCAAGTTATCTTCATCTGCAAGACCTGCAGGTAGTGACATTCCACAGATACCAGCAAGGTTTACTGGAATTGTTGCCACGTCACCGAGATACATAGCCATAGGGTCATCAACTTTCTCGCCAATCTTGTAAGCAGTTGTTGGCGCAGTTGGTGAGACCAGAACATCTGCCAATCCAAATGCCTTGGCATAATCTTGAATGATGAGGGTACGAATCTTCTGGGCGCTTCCGTAATATGCATCGTAATAGCCGGATGAAAGTGCGTATGTTCCCAAGATAATGCGGCGCTTCACTTCGCGGCCAAAACCGGCATCACGAGTTGCTGCCATAACAGCCTCTGCAGAAGCTCCATCGCTATCGCCGGTACGAAGTCCATAACGCATCGCATCAAAACGCGCGAGGTTTGAAGAACATTCAGAAGGCGCGATTAAGTAATACGCAGCAAGGGCGTATTCAAAGCTTGGGCAATCAACTTCAACAATTTCAGCGCCGAGTGATGCCAAAGTATCAAGAGATTCATTGAAGCGAGATAGAACTCCTGCTTGGTAACCCTCGCCTTGTAATTGCTTGATAACACCAATCTTCAAACCTTTAACATCACCGTTCTTTGCAGCGTTTACAACATCAGGCATCTTGGAATTGATGCTCGTTGCATCTTTAACATCGTGGCCAGCGATTACTTCGTGCAAGAGCGCAGTATCAAGAACGGTACGACCAAATGGTCCAGCTTGATCCAATGAAGATGAGTAAGCAATCAGACCGTAGCGCGATACTGCGCCATAAGTTGGACGAACTCCGACGATTCCGGTTAGAGCTGCAGGTTGGCGAATAGAGCCACCTGTATCTGAACCAATAGCAAGCGGTGCTTCAAAAGATGAAACTGCTGCCGCCGATCCACCTGATGAACCACCAGGTGTGCGAGATAAATCCCATGGATTAAAGGTTGGGCCATAACCACTGTTTTCAGTTGATGAACCCATTGCGAATTCATCCATATTGGTCTTACCTAAAATGACTACGCCTGCATCCTTTAACTTGGAGACAACTGTTGAGTCATAAGGTGGCTTCCAACCTTG
>WLDZ01000072.1 GCA_009704515.1 Actinomycetota bacterium | reverse complement strand
AGATTTAATTTAATTGTGCGCAAAGTTTTCCGTGATAGATCGAGAGATTGCACAGCTCCCATCAATTGTGGACGCATCAAGGTGATATCCGCAGTTGCTATTGCAGTATCAGTGCCTGTTCCCATTGCAATACTGAGATCAGCTTGAGCAAGTGCAGCCGCATCATTGATTCCATCGCCCACCGCTAATACGCGATGGCCACTCTCTTGTAGCTGGCGCACCTTCTCGATCTTTCCTTCAGGGCTCACTCCGGCGATGATGTGATCTGATGCAATACCAACTTGGGCAGCAATCTTCTCTGCTGCTTCAAGGTGATCGCCAGTAACCAACCAACTAGAGATACCTTTATAGCTAAGGGCCTCAATAGTTTCGCGTGCATCGCTGCGTACCTGATCGCCTGCAACAAAGAGAGCTATTGCCACTCCATCAACTGCCAGCAAAGCGGCGCTATCGCCCGTGCTCTTTGCCCGCGCTATCGCCTCGATAAGGATTGGATCCAAAGCAGTGGTGCTATGTGCAACCGACTCAGGTGAACCGATGATTACGATAAAGGTCTTATCAAAAGCTGAGACACGACCAGCAACTCCTGCTCCTGGCGTCTGCATAAAGTCGGTGACTGTTAACTTCTCTGCCGAGCGAGAGATGCAATGATCAACAATTGCCTCTGCAAAGGGATGAGTATTTGCACTCTCTAAAGCCATAGCTATAGAGAGAACGCTCTTCTCGTTAAGAATCTGCGCATAACTTGCACCGAGTGGCTTCTGTGCTGAAACAGGAATCAGAGTTTCTGAAACTTTCATTACCCCAGAGGTAAGGGTGCCAGTCTTGTCAAAAACAGCTGTATCAATTTCACGAGATATTTCTAATACTCGTGGATTACGAAGAACTATGCCCCGCAGCGCTCCGCGTCCAGATGCAACAAGTAGAGCGACCGGAGTAGCTAATCCCAGTGCACAAGGGCAAGCGATAACTAGCACTGTAATCGCTGTTGAAATTGAGAAAGTAAGTGACTCTTCTTGACTGAAATACCAGAATGCAAAAGTTGCGAGTGCGAGCAAAGTTACCGCAGGTACAAAGATTGAGGCGATGCGATCAGCGCTACGTTGTATTGGAGATTTAGAGCCCTGTGCTGTGACGACCATAGAAGTTATTCGGGCTACTTCAGTATCGCTACCGACGCGAGTTGCCCGCACAATGATTCTGCCATTGTGATTAATTGCTGAACCGATTACTCGTGCACCAGGCTTAACATCAATTGGCAGTGATTCTCCAGTGATGAGTGAGTTATCAACGGTGGAAGAACCTGAGATCACAATGCCGTCAGTTGCAATTCGTGATCCAGGAGCTACGACGAATTCATCGCCAATCTGCAAGTGCGAAATCGGTATTGTGACTTCGAGCCCACCCCGTAGGACTTTGACTTCTTTCTCTCCCAACGCAAGCAAGGTTGAGAGCGCGCTAGCTGCAGATCGCTTTGCGCGGGCTTCGAGATAACGCCCAAGAATTACAAAGAGAAGTACGCCAGCTGCGACTTCGGTGTAGATATCACCAGTATTTGTCGACGCAGCATAAATCGACCAAGAGTAAGCAGCAATAGAACCGAGGGAAATTAGCGAATCCATTGTTGGATGAAAGAAGTTTCGTATCGCAGCTCGATGTATTGGCCAAGCCACGAAGAGAATAAGTGGCGTTGTCAGGGCGAGTGCAAGCCACGATGCAAAGTGATGTTCTGAATGTGGCGGCAATGCGATGTTATAAGTTGTAAAGAGATCAGTAAGCCAGACACCTATTGCGTCATGCCAGCTCATCGCCATTGAGATTGTGATTGCCGGGATTGCAAAGATCATCGCAAAAATCAGAGCTCGGGCAGCGCCTTTGCGATGAAGTGCTGGGTCGTTCTGATCTGCTAATAATGTGGCGCTATAGCCAGCAGACTTTATTGCTTTAATAATTACCTCTGGCTTGATTTCTACAGATGTAAGTATGTGCACGGTTTCAGAGGCAAAGTTCACCGACGCCTTTACGCCTTCAATCTCGTTGAGGGTTCGCTCTATTGAATTAACACAGGACGAGCACGTCATGCCCGATACAGCATATGTCTGAGAAATGAGGGTCTGAGAAATAAGAGTCTGCGCAGTGAGTTCCATTGAGTTACTTGCCCTTACCCGCTTCAGAGTTAAGCGCCGAAACTACATAACTGTGCAAAGCGGCATTTGTTGAAAGTCCATTACCACCATGAGGACCAGGCAGACCTGCAGTATTGGAGAAAACTCCACCCGCTTCAGTAACAATCAGATCGAGGGCCGCCATATCCCAGAGCGCGAGCTCAGGTTCGATTGCAATCTCTAGAGCACCTTCTGCAACCAACATATGTGACCAGAAATCTCCGTAGCCGCGGGTTCTCCACGCTTGCTTCAAGAGGTTATTGAAGGCAGGCAACATATCGCCCCACCCTTGAAAATCAGAGTACGAAATAGATGCATCTTCAATTTTTGTAATATCTGAAACATGAATTCGTTTTGTATCTTCATGGTTGAGTGTGACAAATGCACCTCCACCTAGATGTGCTGACCAACGACGGAAGAGTGCAGGTGCACTGACAACGCTAACAATTGTTGATTGAGAACCGTCGCTCGCTCTTTCGACGAGGGCAATAAGAGTTGCCCATGTTGGTACGCCACGGAGAAAATTCTTTGTGCCATCAATTGGATCAATTACCCAGTAACGATTTCGTTCTGCACCTTCATTACCAAACTCTTCACCGACAATTCCGTCATCAGGTCGATGTGAACCCAATAAAGCGCGTATTGCTTCCTCTGCTGATTTATCTGCATCCGTGACAGGAGTGTTATCTGGTTTGGTAGAGACTGTGAGGTCAATTGCTTGATAGCGCTTTAATGTAATTGCATCCGCTGCATCTGCCAGGCGATGCGCCAACGTAAGATCTTCGCCATGGCTCCAGGGCCCGTGATTCTCTCTGTTATTGCTGCTCTGACTCATAGCTTGATTCTATTGAACTCTTTACATCTAGGAGTGAGCGAAGACTTTCTAAACGTAAGGTTCGCTCTTGAATTTGCTCTGGCTCTGCCAGAATCCAGGCATTGAGTGCGCACGATTCTTCAGCGTGTGAGCAGTGGGACATGCAGGTTGAAGCTGCTTGCGCTAAATCAGGGAAAGCTTCGACAATATCTCGCGGGTTGCGATGGGCAAGACCAAAGGCGCGGATTCCGGGGGTATCGATAATCCAACCCCCAGCAGGCAGGGCGAGAGCAATCGCACTCGATGATGTGTGGCGCCCGCGACCTGTCACATCATTCACAACTCCAGTCATGCGATCAGCATCAGGAACCAAATCGTTTATGAGTGTTGATTTCCCAACTCCCGAGTGACCGACCAATACAGAGACTTTATCTTTCAAGAGCGCTGCAATTGCCGCAACTTCAACATCACGATTGGTTGTAGCAGCTGAGGTAGTGACGATATCAACCCCAAGGGCTGCATACCTCTCCATGAATTCAGGAATCGGCGCGACATCAATTTTTGTAACAACAATGATTGGATGAATCTTTTCAATAAAGGCGCTGACCAGAAAGCGATCTATAAGTCCTCGACGTGGTTCAGGGTTGGCAGATGCAACAACAATTATTAGTTGATCTATGTTTGCAACGATAGTTCTTTCGAGCTTGGCTGCATCATCAACGGTACGACTGAGTGAATTCTTACGATCATTGACTTTGACAATTCGAGCAAGCGTTCCTTCATCACCAGATACATCTCCGACAATTTCAACAGAATCTCCTACTACAACAGATTTCGGACCGAGTTCGCGAGCCTTCATTGCGATAACAAACTGTCCGGTGGAATCTCCGAGTGAGTGTCCTGTTGAATCCGCCCCCTGAATTACACAACCTGAACGCCCACGATCGACTGAGATTACAAGTGCTGTTGAAGAGGAGCTATGAGAAGGGCGGTCTTTGCTGCGTCGACGAGTTGTGCGCGTTGGACGTATTCGCACATCAGATTCATCGTATTCGCGAGGCGCCATAAATTATCGATTACCTTCTAGCGCATAGCTCCAAAGAGCTGGAAAATCAGTGAGAGTTTTTCTCGTTGTTGCAATGTTTTCTACTTGGATTCCTTCAACAACAAGGCCGATAACAGCACCAGCCGTTGCTAATCGGTGATCTTCATAGGTGTGAAAAGTTCCTTGATGTAATGGCTTTGGATTAATGTGTAGTGAATCTGCATCATCAGTGACATCGCCACCCAAACCATTTAATTCTGTGCGCAGCGCCAATAAACGATCGGTTTCGTGCAGACGAAGATGACCGATTCCGCGAAGGTGCGAAGGTGAATCTGCCAGTGCTGCCAGCGCTGCAATTGATGGAGTGAGCTCACCAACATCATGAAGATCGATATCAATTCCATGAATCGCGGGGCCACCAGTGAATTTCAATCCGCCTGTTACGAATTCAACACTTGCACCCATTTGGGTAAGTATTTGGCGCAGCTGATCTCCAGGCTGTGTTGTTTCTCGCGGCCAATCCGCAATCGTGATTGATCCACCACAGACCATTGCGAGCGAGATAAAAGGAGCAGCATTAGATAGATCTGGTTCGATTGTGAGATCAACTCCATGCAGGGCAGAAGGTTCAACTCGCCATGTTTGCGCTTTCTCATCGACAGTGACAGTTGCACCGAATTGTCGCAACATCGCGACAGTCATCTCAATGTGAGGCATTGATGGAAGAGCGCCACCTGAGTGCTTGACAGTAATTCCGTTAACTGTGCTTGGTGCAATGAGAAGGAGCGCTGATAAAAATTGGCTTGATGCAGATGCATCAATCGTTAACTCTCCACCTGTGATGGCGCCCTTTGAGCGCATCACCATCGGAAGTGAATAACGACCATCGTGACTTATCGAGATACCAAGCTCTTCCAGAGCTTTAATAACTGGGCCCAGTGGGCGTTCGTAACTCCGCGGATCGCCATCAAAAGTGATGTCGCCATTTGCAAGGCCAGCCAATGGGGGAAGAAAGCGCATTACCGTGCCGGCGTTACCGACATCTATCTTTGCTGGGCCGGTTAACTTTGCTGATCCCAAAGAGGTTGGGGGAGTAACAATCCAATGATCGCCTTTATCAAGTATCGAAACGCCCATCGCCTGAAGTCCGGCAGACATTAGCTCTGAATCACGCGAAACTAATGGCTTACGTAGAACTGAAGGCGAGTTGGCTTGGGCGGCCAAAATAAGTGCGCGGTTGGTCACTGATTTTGAACCAGGAATTTCAATCGTTGCCTCAACCGGATGGGCGCCACGAAATGGCGCGGGCCATAGCGGATGCGT
>WLDZ01000071.1 GCA_009704515.1 Actinomycetota bacterium | reverse complement strand
GTTACTGCGCGCCTCATTTCAAATGTGGGCAATGGCCTATCGCCTATCGCATTGGCCTACGGCGTCCTAAGCCTTCCAGGTGCAGATGGAAGTGATCTCAGTATTGTGATGGGAGCCAGATACCTTCCACTAATCATCTTTATGTTATTTGGTGGCGTATTTGCTGATCGTTTTCAGCGCAATCGCATCGTGGGTGGCAGCGACATTATCGGAAGCGCCCTGGTTGCAGTCAGCGCTATCTCACTGATTGCTGGCTTTTCTTCAATTTTATTGCTCGCAATAATGGGCGCACTTTTTGGATTCTTAAATGCCCTCTGGTGGCCCGCTATGTCTGGCGTGCTACCTGAGATTTTGCCTAAGGAGAAGTTGCAAGAAGGAAATGCGATTATCGGATTGATGAGCAATATTGGCGTTGTCTTTGGCACTTTGCTTGGTGGCGTGATTGTCACTCTTACTAGTCCTGGGTGGGCTCTCTTAATAGATGGTGCAACATTCTTTATCGCTGGTCTTATCGTCTGGAACCTGAAGTTAGATGCCAAAAGTCGTATCGAGAGTCCAGGGATACTTGATGACTTGCGCGTGGGTTGGCGTGAATTCATCTCTCGCTCATGGCTTGTCACTATGGTTATTGCATTTGCCTTTATCAATATGGCTTTTGATTCGATGATCACAATTTTAGGACCACTTAATTTCAGCGACCCTGAAACCGGTCCACGTAATTGGTCTTATAACTTAGCTGGCCTAACAATTGGCATGATGATCGGTGGAATCATTGTTTTGAAATTTAAGTTTAAGCACCCACTCTTTGTTTCGATGATCCTCGTTGCTATATCGGGTATCTGGGACTTCGCTCTCGCATTTGATCTTTCGCTGGCTATCTCAATTGCAGCAGGTATTTTTTCAGGGATCGCAGTCGAGATTTTTCTTGTCACATGGAGCACATCCATGCAGACACATATCCCCGAAGAATCGTTCTCTCGTGTTAACGCCTACGACTCGCTCGGTTCTTATGGCTTTGCACCACTCGGAATCATTATCGCCGGCCCTCTTGCAGAGGCTTTCTCGGTTAATTCCATCTTATTTGCCACCGGATCTATCACCCTATTGGCCTCAGTGGTGGCGCTCTCGGTTAAATCAGTACGAACCTTGAGTAACGCGTAGTCTTATCAACATGAAAGAGGTCGGGAATCTGAGCGAAGAGAACGCGACCCCAATAGCTCCACCAAAACTTCGCGGTTGGTTTCATCTCGCTGCGACTCCTGCAGTGTTTATCGCTTCACTTGTTCTCTTTATTCTCAGCAAGGAATCTCTTAAATTTGCAGTCGCTCTCTATTCCTTAACAGCCATCATGCTCTTTAGCGTCTCTGCTATTTATCATCGCGTTCCTTGGTCGCCGGCAAAGAAGAAGATTTGGCGCCGCTGGGATCACGCAAATATCAATCTCCTTATCGCAGGTTCATATACTCCCTTTGCAGTGGCACTTCTCGAACCACGCGATCGAAACATTCTTCTCGCGATAATCTGGATCGGAGCGCTCAGTGGTGTTGCTATGCGAATCTTCTGGATTGGTGCACCGCGTTGGCTCTATGTTGCTAACTATCTTTTATTAGGTTGGGTGGCTGTTGTCTATACGCCTCAGCTCTACGAACGTGGCGGGCTGTGGGTCTTAATCCCAATTGTGATTGGCGGACTTTTCTATTCGATTGGCGCAATCTTCTATGCACTCAAGCGCCCTGGACCAGCAGCGAAATACTTCGGCTTTCACGAGCTATTCCATATCTTCGTGTTGGCAGCTTGGATCTCTCAATATCTTGCGGTCTGCTTCGCCATATACCGTGCCCGCTAGCCCAATTACGCTCGAAAGTGTGGGGCGATTTACCCACTGCGCGGGATGCCCTAATCTTGGCCAGTACGCAACACGTTATCTAATGGGGTTAAACAATGGCAGAGAAGAAAGACTTCCTTAACTGGGTCGGTTTCCGCGAAGAATCTGAGCGCACCCCTGTCGGCAATCCGGCAGATCGAATCCGCGAACTCGAATCTCAGCTATCTGATCTACGTTCTCGCCGTGACATCACTTCACTTAGCAAAGAAGAGTTTGAAATCTTGGCGACTGAAACCGCCATGATGATGATCAAATCTGCCCAAGCCCGTGAAGCGAAAGCATCTTCATCTGCTGAACGCTTGATTAATGAATCAACACGTAACGCTAAAGACCTCCTTGAAGGCGCTGAATCAAAGGCGCGAAGCATTCTCTCCGGCGCCGAAGCTCGCGGACGCAAGTACATCTCTGCAGCTGAGACCGAAGCCCAGGATGTTATCTCTGAGGCTAGCCGCGAAGCAGAATCTTTACTCGATGCTAAGCGACGAGAAGCTGCCGCTTTCGCATCTGCTGCTCGTCGTGAAGGAGAGCGCATCGTTGCAGATGCTGCAAACGAAGTTATTGAATATCGCCGTTGGCTTGCAGAAGTTATCGCGGAATCCGAAAAACTCTATCGCGTTCAATCACAAGCACTGGTAGCTGCAGAACAAGCTATTGCTCAATCTCGTCAGCGTCTAGATGGTGCATTTGCGCGACTTGCCAACATGCAAGCGGTTGTTAATGACTCACTCAATGAAGACGGAACAGTTCGTCATAAAGAACCTGTGCGAGTCGAAAGTCGTCGCAACGCACCAGCACTCGATGCTCCATCACGCCGCACATCGAAGAAGAGCGTTGCAAAGAAGACTCCTTCTAAGCGTAAGTAATTTTCATGGCTACCAAAGGCGGTATCCAATACATCCCTGCCATTGATGGTCTGCGTGCTATCGCAGTTATTGCGGTAATTCTCTATCACTTAGGTTTCGATTGGATCCCTGGTGGATTCTTAGGTGTTGATCTCTTCTTCGTAATTTCAGGATATGTAATTACTCGTCTTTTACTTGATTCAATCGAGATTAGTGGTGGATTAAACCTCGGCGCTTTCTATCTCGCTCGCTTGCGACGCTTACTTCCTGCACTCATCTTCATGGTTATCACAACTGCAATCACGGTTGGGATCTGGGCTCCAGATACGATGAAGCGTTTTTTAGCCGATACACCATTTGCATTGACAGGCACTATGAACTGGTGGCTGGTTGGCCGCGAACTCGATTACTTTGAAACTATTGGCCGCCCGCCGCTGCTTCAACACACCTGGTCACTGGCAGTTGAAGCGCAGTTCTATCTGATTTGGCCGCTGATATTGCTCCTGATTCTCAAGTGGTTTGGAAAGAAGCGGGTTGCTATTGCATCTCTCTTCTTTGCGGCAATCTCTGGAATAACCCTGCTCTTGGTCTCTCTTTCGCTTGATGCCAACAATGCAACGAGCGTGAGCCACATTTACTTTGGTACTGACACCCACAGCATCGGCCTCTTTCTAGGCGCAGCCCTGGCAGTGAGCTGGGTGCCACAGAATTTTAAAGAAGTTGTCTCAAGAAAAGCGCAAGACTTTATCGATGGTATTGGTGTTGTCGGATTTATTGGAATTCTTGGAACATTTCTTCTTATCGATGCTGATAATCCCAATCTCTACAAAATTGCATTTCCGCTGGCAGGTTTATTCGGCGCAGCAATTGTTACATCGATTGTCCATCCGGCATCGCGCTTTGCTCCAATATTGCAAAACAGAGTTTTACTCTGGATTGGTGAAAGATCTTATGCAATCTATCTATGGCATTGGATTATTTTTCAAGTCACGCGACCAGATATTGATTTAGCTGGTCAGGACTGGGCCTTGTTGGCTCTTCGTATTTTGATTGTCTTAGCGTTAGCTGACATCTCGCTTCGCTATGTCGAACTTCCTGTAAGGCGTGGAGTTGTAAAGAATTGGATCAAGGGGCGCAAATACAGAACTCCGGCAGAGAAGAAAATTCAATCTCGACGAATTTTTACTGCATCTTTTCTGGTAGTTGCTATTGCAGGTTTCATTAGCTTTAGAGCCATCACTCTCTCGCAGGTCGAGCAGGAGACTTTGCGCGAAGAGTTTGTGAGCGAAAGTACGCCTACTCCAACAGCCGATACCGGTATTTGGCTGACAGGCGATTCAGTAATTCTAGGAATTCGAAACTCACTGGCAGAGCAATTCCCGGTAGCCCTTGTTAACGCTCGAATTGGTCGTCAGGCAGATGAGTTACTTGAAGTTATCGAGAAAGATAAAGCTACGGCGCCAATAGGACCGGTAGTGCTAAATATGGGCAATAACGGTGCCCTTAATGAAGCTCAAGTGGTCGCCATCTTTGATGCTCTTCAGGATTCTGAGAAGGTAATCGTGGTTAACACAGCAGTTCCGCGAGGTTGGCGTGACGATAACAACCGCCTAATTGCAGATGTTGCGCTGCGATATTCAAATGTTTCAGTTATTGATTGGAACTCAGTTTCAGCTGATCACCCAGAATACTTTGCTCCAGATGGTGTTCATTTAGTTCCGGAAGGCGTTGCTGTATACATTAGCGAGATTGCCCGATATCTATAAACACTGGACCAATAAAGAAGCCCCGGCCAATTTGGTCGGGGCTTCTTTAATTAATTGAATTATTCGAATGTACCCTTAAATCCAAAAGCCTTTGCTGTTCCAACAGAACCATCGCTGTAGATTGCAGAGACTCGGAATGATGTGTACTTGTCATCAGATGACTTCATAACTTCTTGAGCAAGTTGAGTTGCAGGAAGTTCTGCAAGCTCTGACCACGCTCCACCATTAAATGAAGTTTCAATCTTGTACGCAGTGACATCGCCAGCTGGTGCACGCCATGTGAGGCGAAGAACCATCTCTGCATCACCATCTGCCCAATTGCCAATAAAACGTGTTGGAGCTTCGCCACTAGCTGCAGCCTCTGTTGCTTCTTCAGTTGCTTCAGGTGAAGCTTCCTCTGTTGCCTCAGCTGTTGCCTCTGGTGATGCTGATTCTGTTGCTTCAGCAGTTGCAGTTGGAGCAGGAGCTGCATCGTCAGAATCTTTAGACTGACCTGAAAGAACAATCGCAGCAAGAATTGCAATACCAAGTAGGACTGCAACTAGTACGCCCTTCGAGCTTCCTTGACGTGGTGTAGCACTCGCCTTAGGTGCTGCAGCCTTAGGAGCTGCAATTGGTGTTGTTGAAATATTTGCACGATCGCGTGATGCACCTGTAGGAACTGGTGGGACAACAATCGCTGAAGCTGCTGAACGCTTTGCCGCACTCTTCTTGGCGGTTGTCTTCTTGGCGGTTGTCTTCTTGGCTGGAGACTTCTTAGCAACTTTCTTTGCTGTAGCTTTTTTAGCTACGGCCTTCTTTGCAACACTCTTCTTTTTCGCAACAGCCTTCTTCGCTGTTGACTTCTTTGCTGTTGACTTCTTGGCAACGGCTTTCTTGGCAACAGTCTTCTTGGTTACCTTCTTCTTGGCTACTGCTTTCTTAGCTGGAGCCTTCTTAGCAACCTTCTTTGCTGTGCTCTTCTTCTTTAC
>WLDZ01000070.1 GCA_009704515.1 Actinomycetota bacterium | reverse complement strand
GCCCGTGAACAAATCAATCGAGTGGGACGCAAGGCTGCCCAGTTATTAGCTGAAATGTCAGAAGGCGTTGCTGCCGGGTATCAACAGAAAGATGCAGCTGATTGGCTGACCCGAGGTCGCTTACTTGTCGAAGAGATTCCAGCAATTCGCGCCCAGTCGGTTGAGGCAAAAGGTTATGCACGCTGGATCAGAACCGGCACACGAGATGCTGCAGAGGAAATTTATGTCGAGGGCCTTGCAGTTGAGCACACAGTTATACAGGTTAGAGCGATTGCACGCACGCTTTACGACTCGATTCTCGAAAGTGGAATCCCTGATTCAGTAAAGAAAAATGTTGCCGTTGCTCTCTCTGCTGCAAGCTATGCCGTGGCAGCCCATATAGATGTTCCTGAAGATATAAAGGATGCAACTACGACACCATCTGATGATGCACGCGAAGCTGGATCGCACCTCTCAGAGGCTCTCATTGAAGATGGTGACAGCGTCGATCAGGACCAGATTGTCAAAGGGCTCTCAATAGTTGCCAACATTGGTGTAATCGCTGATTCGCTCGACCATACATCGCCCACATTGACCGATGTTTTAACGCCAGATGAGCCTGGCTCGGCCAAGGTCTTTGCAGTATCGCCAGTTGCGCAGACTTCGAGCCTGCTCAAGCGTATTAAGCGCTTGTTTCGACGCAAATAGCCAAAAGCCCGCTAATTAGACCAACCTGAATTTTCCTGCTATATTTTCTTGTATACCCCCCAGGGTATACAAGAATAGGAGAATAAAATGTGTTCGAAAGTCGTCTGTGATCGTTGCAAGAAGTACACCTGGTCAGGCTGTGGCCAGCACATTGATGAAGCTCTTCAAGGGCTCAGCGAAGACCAAATTTGTAAGTGCTAGGGGCAGGTAATGGCTAAATCACCTACTCATGTTTTACAAGATGAAGAAGAGATCATCGCAATATCCAAGCGCCTAAAACGAGCACATGGACAGTTAGCTGCAGTAATCCGAATGTTAGAGGACGGCCGTAACTGCGATGAGATTGTCACTCAAATGTCAGCTGTGAGCAAAGCGGTTAACACCGCTGCATTTACTTTGCTCTCAACTAGCCTGCGCGAGTGCATTGTTGATGATAAGAACAACAGCAAAGCTGTACAAGAGAAATTGCAAAAGCTCTTCCTGAGCTTGGCTTAAGTATTAAGGAAAAAATGAAAAAGTTAATCGCAGTTCTATTGACATCAACGTTCGCACTTACAGCATGTAGCTCCTCGTCTGGTGCCACCGATCTGGGTGCCGCCGAATTTCAGGCTAAATCTGCTGAGGCTGGAGTAGTGCTTCTTGATGTGCGCACAGCTGGCGAATTCGCAGCCGGTCATATCGAAGGTGCACTAAATATTGATGTTGAGGGAATGACCTTCGAGGAAGAAATTAAGAATCTTGACCCATCAAAAACTTATGCCATCTATTGCCAGAGCGGTCGTCGCTCACGCATCGCAGCAGAGACGCTGAAGAATGGTGGATTTACTCAGCTCTTTAATCTTGACGAAGGAATCGCTAGTTGGACCAATGCTGGTCTGCCAGTGGTAACTCAGTAATGCGCGTAGTTATTGTTGGTGGGGTAGCAGGCGGAATGTCTGCTGCTACCCGTATGCGCCGACTCGATGCAGATGCCGAAATCATTGTTTTTGAAAAGAGCGGCCATGTAAGTTACGCAAATTGCGGACTTCCATACTTTGTTGGTGGAATCATTGAAGAAGAAGAGGCTCTTCTCCTTCAAACTCCAGATTCACTGCATGCACGATTTAGGCTAGATGTTCGCATCTCGTCAGAAGTACTTTCTATTGATCCGGCTAAGAAGAGTCTTAAGGTCAAGGATTGGGCGACTAACGAAGAGTCCGAACTCTCTTACGACAAATTAATTCTTAGCCCAGGAGCATCACCAGTTGTTCCACCAATTCCTGGAATCGAACGCGCTCTTACACTGCGTACAGTTGAGGATGTAGAGCTGATCGCAGCTCAGGTGAATAGTTCTCCAAAGAGCGCAGTTGTTATCGGCGGCGGATTTATAGGTGTTGAGATTGCAGAGAACCTTGTTCATAAAGGTATACCAACGACAGTTGTCGAAGCTGCCCCTCAAGTTTTGGCTCCCCTCGATCCTGAAATGGCAACTATTGTGGCCAATGAAATGCGTAAGCATGGAGTAACACTTCATTTAGGAGTGAGCGCTAAAGATGTAACCCCAACCTCAGTGGTTTTATCTGATGAAACTGTGCTCGATGCCGAACTTGTCATCATGGCAATCGGTGTACGCCCAGATACCTCGCTTGCAAAGGTAGCTGGACTAACAATCGGAACGCGTGGCGGCATTGAAGTAGATGAGTTCAATCGCACCAGCAATCACGATATTTACGCCGTAGGAGATGCTGCGGAAAAGAGAGATGCTCTAGATGGATCAGCAACGCTTGTTCCACTCGCAAATCTCGCTAATCGCCATGGCAGAGTAGTTGCAGACCACATTGCCGGCAGAGCAACTCGCTCTGTAGCAACAATTGGCACAGCAATCGTAAAAGTCTTTGATTTAATGATTGCGGCAACGGGATGGAATGAGAAAAGACTCAAAGCTGCTGGTCGTCCCGTGATGGTGATTCACACACATCCAAATAATCACGCGGGTTACTATCCTGATGCAAAGCAGATTCAACTGAAGTTGATTTTTGATCCATCAACAGGAGAAATTCTGGGCGCCCAGGGTGTCGGCGTAGATGGTGTTGATAAGCGAATCGATGTTATTGCTACCGCAATACGTGGTGGCTTAACCGCGCCAGAGCTAGCTGACCTTGAGCTTGCTTATGCGCCGCCATTTGGATCGGCAAAAGACCCCGTCAATATGCTGGGCTATATTGCCGAAAACATGTTGAGCGGATTACTTAAGACTGCTCAGTGGGATCAAACTCAAGAATTACGCGCTGCCGGATATCAACTTATTGATGTTCGCAGTCCAAGCGAATTCAGTCATGGCTCCATACCGGGTGCAGTCAGCATTCCGGTTGATGAAATTAGAGACCGAGTATCTGAAATCAAGAAGAGCCCAATTCTCGTAAATTGCCAAGTAGGCCAGCGTGGCCATACCGCAACTATGTTGCTCAAGGAACTTGGTTTTGATGCAATCAATCTTGATGGTGGATATCTCACTTGGAGTAATTCGCCTGCATTTGCTGGAAAGTAAATTAAAGAAAACCTAGAAGAGAGAAGTGAAAAATGTGCCACAAAACAACATGTCGTAAGTGCGGAAAGCCTTCATGGGCTGGCTGCGGAAACCATATTGAGATAGCACTTAAGGGCGTCCCAAAATCACAACGTTGCCAAGGCCACCAGAATGATCCCAAAGAACCAGGATTCTTTAGCAAGATGTTCGGTAAGAAGTAGGGAAAAAATTGCTGCTGGTATATTGACGCCAGTTCATAAATCAACTCGGCGATAAGAAAGCACTTAATCTGTTATGAAGAAATTGAAGGTTGCGATTATTGGCGGCGGGCAGTTCTCTTCTTCATTTATTCATTTGTTTCAGGCACATCCATTTGTTGAAAAGGTTGGCTTAGTCGAGCTAGACCAAGAACGCCGGGCCAGTATTGCTGCAAAGTTTTCGATTAACCAGACATTTGCCAACCTTTCTGAGCTTTGGAAGAGCGATTTTGATGCGGTAGCGATCTTCACTCCACGATGGACGCACGCACATATCGCTCTTGAAGCGCTTGAAAATGGACGCCATGTTTATACGGCTGTTCCTATGGGAATCACGCAGGATGAGATCACACAGCTTGTAGCAGCTGCCAGGAAAACCAAACTTACGTACTTCATGGCGGAGACAAGTTATTACTATCCCGCCGTTGTTTTCTCCCGAAATAAATTCAAGCAAGGCGAAATCGGAAAGTTTGTTTATGGTGAAGGCGAATATCTACACGATATGTCACACGGTTTCAGCGATGCCTATGCAGCTAATGGGGGCGATGGTTGGAAATCGACTGCAAGTTTTCCACCGATGTTGTACTCAACTCATTCTGTCAGCACAATTCTTTCAATCACTGGTGCACAAGCAACTTCAGTAACATGTATCGGAATCGAAGATACTGCAGGTGATGGAATCTTTGACTCTGATGTAAGTATGTGGAAAAATAATCAGAGCAATCAAATTGCTTTATTTGAGACCAGCGATGGCGGCGTGATGCGTATCGCTGAGTTACGTCGAGTTGGTACCGCACCGCTTGAATCAACTGTGCGCATGAGTATCTTTGGAACCGAAGGATCTTTCGAACAACAAGTTGGATATGCATCCTGGGCCACAAAAAATAGCTTTGATATCGTCACCGACGAAGTTGGAACTTTTTCAGATGTAGAAAATCCTCATTCACTCAAGCCCGACTATGTTCCACCCAATTTATGGGATGGTGGATTTGCTCGAGTTCATGATCGCTCGCAATTGCCGAAAGAGTTTCTTGGTCTTTCAAATGGCCACGGCGGATCCCACCAATTTATGGTCGACGATTTTGTGATGGATGCCGTCGGCGAGCGGAAAGCTCCGATGGGCGTTGCCGATGCAGCAAGATTTACCGCCCCTGGCATCTGGGCCCATCAATCTGCCCAAAATGCGGGCCAAAAACTGCAAATTCCGCAAATTTGACCCCCAATTCACCCCTTTTTGAGGGTTTTTCGTGACCTTTTTGTTACCTATGCCTTCTGTTAATTGAGCCTACTCGGGCGTACATTTGCACCCGTCCAAGGGAATTGCCCCCTCAAAACCCGATGACCTTCGAAGGTAAGAATAAATTGCACGAATCAATCGAACCATTTAATAGAAAAGGACGATGATGTCAGATCAAAATAATGGCATTTCCCGCCGCACGGTGCTCAAGGGCGCTGCAGTTGGTGGTTTAGGAATCGCAGCAGGTTCAACTCTGCTCACAAGCTGTGGAAGCGATGCAGTTGGCCCAATGAAGTGGGGCGGTCGCGGACTTGAAGAGTCTTCAGTTCAGTGGCACGAAGCAGTCAAGGCTGCTTTCGAAACAGCAACTGGCAACACAGTAACTCTCAACATGAACGATTCAAATGCATTCCAGGACAACCTTTCACAATACCTCCAGGGAACACCTGATGATGGTTTTGACTGGATGGCTGGATACCGCATGCAGTTCTACGCAGATCAAGGTTTGCTAGAAGATGTTTCAAGTGTCTGGGATGAAATTGGAGATCAGTTCGCTGAGTCTTACAAGATTGCATCAACAGGTTCAGATGGAAAGCAGTACTTCCTTCCAACATCTTGGTACCCATGGGGACTTCACTATCGTAAGTCAACAATGACTGAGCTTGGTCTAGATCCAGAGAACATCGCAACTTGGGATGATTTCATGAAGATGCTAGAAGCAACAAAGAAGAAGGGCCTCATCGGCTACGCACTTGGCGACAAGGGTGGCTGGGAAGCAATGGGAACATTCGATATTCTCAACGCTCGCCTCAACGGATACCAGTTCCACGTTGATCTTCTTGCAGGTAAGGAAAAGTGGACAGATGCGAAGGTTGCAGAAGTCTTCAAG
>WLDZ01000007.1 GCA_009704515.1 Actinomycetota bacterium | reverse complement strand
TGGAGAACTCGATGCATGGGGCAGACCAGGTCGCGGTGCGAACTTTGTGCTCACCTTGCCACGGATTGCAGGTACTCAAATTTTGAGTCGCCCCTTGAAACCCACACCCGAAGATTTCCACGAGGAGTACTTCTACCAATAAAGGGGTAATGAATTCTCATAGATGATTTCCATATGGAATTCTTAAGAGGATTGAATGAGGTTCTATTTCCAACGCGTTGTATTTCTTGTTCTGCTCTGGGTTTAGCACTATGCCTAAATTGCAACTCAACATGGTCACATCAAAGATACTTTCAGAAATTATCTCGTGATTCAAAAAGAACTCTATTAGTTTCATCGAGTGTTCTTTACTCTCCGATAGCCAGCCACATTCTCTTAGCAGCAAAAGAATCCAATGTAAGAAAATCAACTGAACTAGTAATTTTCGCTCTCGAACATTCGTTTCAACAGTTACTTTTTCATCAACCCGGTCTTCATATCGCTGCATTAGTCCCAATTCCTTCGCGTCCACAGGCAGTGCGTGCTAGGGGCCGTGATTTCTTGCAGGTGATTACTCAATCCTTAGCTGTGAAATTTGAAATTCCGTTGGCCCCTATCTTGGGATATTCAAAGAAAGTGAAAGATCAAAGCGGGTTAAACAGTGAAGAACGTTGGAATAATCTCAACGCTTCTCTTGTTGTAAAAGGTAAGTCGTTTTCTAGTCAATTACCGAGCGGTGAAGCGCAGGGAGTTCTACTTGTTGACGACCTTGTAACCACTGGAGCAACCCTTCTTGCTGCAGAGAAGTCCTTAAATCAAGCGGGAATAAGGGCCATCGGAGCCGTTACTGCCTGCGTGGCTCAACCACTACGATATGGCGGTGGGAGCACTCCCTTCTGAAAGGTAATTATTTAATGTCAAAGATTTTAGACAAGATTATGCGCGCCGGCGAAGGAAAAATCCTTCGCGATCTCAGCAAGCTAGTTGATCAAGTCAATAGTTTTGAGGCAAGCATCTCTGCACTTTCAGATACAGAGCTCCAGGGCAAGACCGCTCAATTCAAAGCGCGTTTACAAGAAGACGAAAATCTCGATGATTTATTGCCAGAGGCATTTGCGGTAGTCCGCGAAGCTGCTAAGCGCACATTAGGGCAACGTCATTACGACGTTCAGATCATGGGTGGCGCTGCTCTTCACCTAGGAAATATTGCCGAAATGCGCACAGGTGAAGGAAAGACTCTCGTCGCAACTCTTCCGTCATATCTCAATGCTTTGGCAGGGCGTGGAGTTCATGTCGTAACCGTTAACGATTATTTGGCTGAGCGTGACAGCGAATGGATGGGTCGTATTCACCGTTTCCTTGGACTCACTGTTGGCGTAATCGTTAACAGCATGACACCTACTGAGCGACGTGCCGCTTATAACTGCGACATTACCTACGGAACGAATAATGAATTTGGTTTTGATTACCTTCGCGACAATATGGCTTGGTCACTCGAAGATTGCGTTCAGCGCGACCACTACTTTGCTGTAGTTGATGAAGTTGACTCAATTCTTATCGATGAGGCCCGTACCCCGCTCATCATTAGCGGTCCAGCAGATAAACCAACCAAGTGGTACGTCGAGTTTGCAAATATTGCAGTGAAGTTACAACGCGAATTGCACTATGAAGTTGATGAGAAGAAGAAGACAATCGGAATTCTTGAAGAAGGCGTCACAAAGGTTGAAGAGCTACTGGGAATCGAAAATCTCTACGAAGCTGCAAACACAACCCTTATTGGATATCTAAATAACTCGATTAAGGCAAAAGAGCTTTTCAAGCGCGATAAAGACTATGTTGTTATGAATGGCGAACTCTTGATTGTTGATGAGCACACAGGGCGCATGCTCTCTGGTCGTCGCTACAGTGAAGGGCTCCACCAAGCACTTGAAGCTAAAGAGCGGATCGAAATTCAAAATGAGAATCAGACGCTAGCTACAATCACTTTGCAGAATTACTTCCGTCTCTACGAAACCATTTCAGGCATGACAGGTACTGCAATGACAGAGGCTGCAGAATTTCATCAGATCTATAAGTTGGGTGTAGTTCCTATCCCTACAAACCGCGAGATGCAACGACTTGATGAGCCTGATCTTGTTTACAAATCTGAGCTTGGTAAATTCAACGCCGTAGTTGCCGACATCGTTGAACGTCATCGCAAAGGTCAGCCGGTATTGGTCGGTACCGTTAGCGTTGAAAAATCTGAGGAGCTATCTTCTCTGTTAAAGCGTTCCGGCGTTCCACACGAAGTGCTCAATGCAAAGCATCACGAACGCGAAGCGTCAATCGTCGCACGAGCTGGAGTAAAGGGCGCAGTTACTGTTGCAACCAACATGGCAGGACGAGGCACTGACATCATGCTTGGTGGAAATCCTGAATTCATGGCTGACTTTGAACTACAGCGTCGCGGAATCTCTCCAGTCGATAATGCAGCTGAATACGAAGCGGCATGGCCCCTTGAAATTGAAAAACAAAAAGCAGCAATCGCGACTGAGCACGAAGAGGTAATCGCACTTGGTGGTCTCTACGTTCTCGGCACCGAGCGCCATGAATCTCGTCGTATCGACAATCAGCTACGTGGTCGTTCTGGTCGCCAAGGCGATCCCGGAGAATCTCGCTTCTACCTATCTCTCCAAGATGAACTCATGCGTCGGTTTAATTCAGCTCTTGTTGAGCGATTCCTCTCAGCAGCAGGTTTGCCTGAAGATGAACCAATTGAATCAAAGATGGTCTCCAATGCGATTCGTTCTGCGCAGACGCAGGTAGAAGCGCAAAACTTCGAAATTCGAAAGAATGTTCTTAAGTACGACGATGTAATGAATCGTCAGCGCGAAGTTATCTACGGAGAACGACGCCTAGTTCTTGAAGGCGAAGATATTGGTTCTCAGGTAAAGGATTTTGTTGCAGAGACTGTCTCTGCCTATGTGCGTGCAGCTACAGCCGAAGGATTTAGCGAAGACTGGAACCTAGCAGATCTTTGGACAGCCCTTAAGTTGGTCTACCCAGTTTCCTTTACTGTAGATCAACTTTTGAATGAGATTGGGGGAGTGGCAGCCCTTGATGCAGATTTCCTCGAAGCCCGCGTTCTAGAAGATGCAGCCGCTGCATATGAAGCACGCGAAACCAATCTTGGTGCAGAGGTTCTCCGTGAACTAGAGCGCAAGGTTCTCCTTTCTGTTTTAGATCGTAGATGGCGTGAACATCTCTACGAAATGGATTACCTACAAGAAGGTATTGGCTTGCGCGCTATGGCACAACGTGACCCATTGGTTGAATATCAACGTGAAGGTTACGAACTCTTTGCTGCAATGATGGATGCAGTGAAGGAAGAGTTAGCGAGCTTGGTTTTCAATGTTGAAGTGACGGTCGAATCAAGCGACGGAAAAATTGCGGCAAAGGGTGTGGCAACTGGTCCTACCCAAGATAAACCTCTTACTTACACCGCTCCTGGAGAAAGTGGAGCAGTAACTTCAGGTGAAGTATCAAGGAATAGCCAATGTCCTTGCGGTTCAGGAAAGAAGTTCAAGCGCTGTCACGGTGCTGCTTAAAATTCTTTTCACTCCGAAGTCACTGAAGTAGTTTGAGTGAGGTGCAGAGCCACCTACCATCAACGCCTTCGCATCGAATTGATAGCGCTTGAACGCGTTCTGAAAAATTGATAATCACTACCGCCTCGCATATTCCATCGAGCGGTTCAGTAATATGAATCGATTTTATTCGCCCAATCGCCTTGACTGATCCGACTTTTCTAAGCAATTCATTAAACACAACACGGTGGCAGCGTTGTAAGAGCTGAGCTGGTTGCCTTCGACCCGCCCAAACTTCAATAGTGCTAATCGCGAATAGAGTTATCCAGCGGTGTAAGCCTGGCAATTCACTCGCTGAGGTGGGCTGTGGAGCATCATCGCTCTCGTAGATTTCTCCAAAGTGTGAGGGCACTGAGTAGAGGCGAGCTCTCTGCGGTGCAAACTTTGGAGGTGGTTCAAATAGGTCGAGTACAGGATGGCCCCAGATTGCGTTGCTCTCTTCAGTTGTAAAAATCTCTAGTTCTAAGCTTTGTATTCTCATAGCCCCACAATGGCAATTTTCTTCAGCTAGGTCATCATTCGTTATCTGTACTTAGATCTCATCCTTACGGATGATTGTGGATAAGCAGTTTTATTCTTGGCAGACTCTTATACGTTGCCATCATGGTCAAGATAGAGAAGAAATCAAATACCCGTTTTCACATTGCTATTGTGCTGTTTATTCTGGCAATAATTACACCTTTCCTATTCTCACTTGCTTCAAGCAAATCTGAGCAATACTGGGCAATAGCCCGTCCAATTCCATCGGGTAGCGAAATTACCTTAGATGATATTAAAAAGATTGGAATACGGGTTGATAGCAGCAATCATGACTTTCTTCTCGCATCAACGAATCTCATCGGATTAGTGACTACGCGTTCATTTCTTGCTAATGAAGTTGTAGATGTTCGATATCTTAGGGTTGCAGAAGAAAGCTTACTTGAAGAAGTCTCTATCGCAGTTTCTTCAAGTGATATACCTATGAAAACTAAGGTGGGGGATTACGTCTCAATCTTTCTGCTCCAGGATGCTAAAAACGGTGAACCAGCTTTGCTCCCAATCCGAATTCTTACTGGGGTGTTTATCTCTGATCTCGACCGCAAGGGGTCAAATTTTGGAAACACCATTTCGCTCACTCTTTCTCTCAATCAAGAATCAGTACCAGCCCTATTGGCTGCAAGCAGCAAAGGGCGTCTAGTCCTTGTCGGCAAAAATGGATAGGCCAAATAGATACGCAATCACAGCAATCAGTGATGCACAAGATGAAGGCTTTATCGCAGCTTCACTCGAACGACAGGGATGGCAAGTTCTTTACAGAGCTCTCAGCGCTAATCAGTTAACCCACTTTCTTGATACCTTAGATGCAGAGCAAGCTACGATTTTTACTTCGACTGATTTCGCTTCAGGTTCGTCTAACAACTTAAGAAATCTCAAGACATCTATTAGCGAGATTCGTCTCACTGAAATTCCAACTAATGATCACGATTTTTCCGAGATGATTCGCGGGTCCATCAAGGATGTGACGCTGAATTGGTCAACTCTTCCGTCAATACCCATAATTTCTTTTACTTCCTTTGGGCGAACTGTCGGAACATCGACTATCGCCCTTAATGTTGCCTCTGAGCTTGCAGCGCAGGGTTCTCGAGTACTTCTTATTGACGCTCATATACGCAGTTCATTTCTCTCCCCGTATCTCCAGATTTTTGGGGTAAATCGCGAAGTAATGCGAACTCAATTTGGCTTCTCAATTTTTGAGGCTCATAGCGCAGGAGCTTTTGCAAAACTTGAAGAAGAGACTGCTCAATTTGAGATTCTCTTGATTGATATCGGAGAGGTTTGGCAACCTACCAGGGCTATCTCTGGGAATCGTACAGAAGATTATCCATTTGCCTGGGCTGCACACTTTTCGACAGAAATGATCACCGTCTCTAGTGCAGCTAGCCGCGCATTAAGCGAAGTACGTAACTCACTGAGAGGACTTGAAGAACTAGCAATCAAACCTAAAATTTCTCACCTCATTAACAATTCGCAGGCTTACTCTGCTAAAGAGCGAATGACCCAGCAGGAAAGAGTTTCGGGAGAACTTCATTGCCATTCAACATTTCTCCTGCGTGATGATCGCGCTGTGCTTAGGGCAAAAGCTGCCTCATCTACTCTCACGCAGAGCGCACCCAAGAGCGCGCTTCGAGCTGAAATTGCACGATACTGCAGCGATAGTAAGTGGGGATTGAGTTAGTCCGATATTCTTCTTCCTATGCGCGTTTATTTGGGTTCTACAGCAGATGAAGTTCAAGAGTTCCTTAAAGACCTCTCTCTTGATGTGCCAGATGTATATGCGCCCACCGATATTTTTAGATCAACACATCCCGAGATGGATGAAGAAGAGATTGAATATTCACTCTCGCTTTTGGCAGCCGAAGATGCATTGGATTTAGCCGATGATAAATCAGGCGCCCCATTAGTTATTGCATTTGAAGTTGCTGAAGAAGCTCTTGGAGACTTTGATGAAATTAGTGCTGCGCTGTTGTCTCCCTTGCATTGGAGCCAAGTCGAGGCAATCTTTACTGTTGGTGAGAGCGCTGACGATCTGACCTGGTTTGCTCCACAAGAGGCTGCAGCCTCTATTGAAGAGTGGTTAAAGGGTTAATTCTTTATGGCTTCCATCGAAGAATATCTCCAAGGTAGAAGTCCGATTTCTCCCAGTGAGATTCATAGACTTCGTGAACTTGTGGCTGATTGGCAGATTCTCTCAGACTTGTCTTTTGCAGACTTAATTCTTTGGGTGCCGATTCGAAAAGATGCCATGTCGTGGCCTACCGGATACATCGCAGTTGCACATATAAGACCAACTACAGCTGCAACCGTTTTTGCTAACGATGTGATTGGCGATGAGATTGGATGGGGCGAACGCACCTATCTTGACGAAGCGCTATCTAGCGCTGAGATCATTCGAGACACAGAACCTCAACAATTCGGTGATTTGATGATTAAAGAAGAGACAATCCCGGTGTTGATGGACGAAAAAGTTATCGCTGTCATTTCTCGTCACCGTAACTCAGATTTAATGCGTCAACCATCAAAACTAGAGCTTAATTATCGTGAGATTGCACATGAGCTCTATCGAATGGTGGCAGAGGGAAACTTTCCTTATAAAGATGCTGGATCTTTATTTGATCCTACGCCTCGTGTAGGAGATGGATTAATTCGAATTGATGTAAACGGCACGATCAGTTATGCCAGCCCAAACGCCCGTTCTGCCTTTAGCAGAATGGGATGGGGCAACGAACTTATTGGATATCCACTCGGAGATATTGCACACCAGCTTGCTCGTGAGAGTGTTGACGCGAGTGATGAGAGTTTGAAGGGCCGCTTAAGTGGGCGCGCCCTTCGTAGAGTTGAAGTTGAAAATCCAGGCGGAACGATTGATTTAATTGTTCTTCCAATTCTTGCGGGTCAAGACCGTACCGGTGCGATAGTTCTTCTCAACAATGTGACCGAACTTCGCAGACGTGAACGCGAACTTGTTACAAAAGATGCGACGATTCGAGAGATTCATCATCGAGTAAAAAACAATCTGCAGACCGTTTCGGCGCTTTTAAGGTTACAAGCGCGCCGAATTGATAATCCTGAGGCGAGCCAAGCTCTCAACGAAGCGGTTCGCCGAATTGCCTCAATCGCGCTCGTTCACGAGACTCTCTCCGGCGGCTCCGATGCATCTGTTGGTTTCGATGATGTATTAGATCGCTTAGTCAGACATGCCCTTGAACTTACGCCGAGACTCAATGAAATTACAATTTCGCGAACAGGACAGCTTGGTTCTGTTGACCCACGCATCGCCACACCACTTGCGCTAGTAATCACCGAACTTATCTACAATGCCCTCGAACACGGATTAGAAGATGAAGGCACAGAACTCACTATAGCTATTGAGCGTGATGGTCAGAGCGCCCATGTGACAATTATTGATGATGGTGTTGGACTACCTGTGGGCTTTGATTTGACGCAGTCTTCAAACTTAGGACTTCAGATAGTTCGTACGCTCACTGAAAATGAGCTCCGTGGAACCTTAAGTTTGATTTCGAATACAGAAGAGACGCGAGCACAATTAAGCTTCCCGCTAACTTAAGTTTTTAACTATTTCCGTTAACTGTTTCCGTTAACTGTTTCCGTTATCTATAAGACGAGCTCGATTACGAGCAGCGCGGCGTTTAAGCGCACGGCGCTCATCTTCAGAGAGACCGCCCCACACGCCCGCATCTTGGCCAGATTCAAGGGCCCAAGCTAGGCAAGGCTCTTTTACGATACAACGCGCACAGACCTTCTTTGCTTCTTCAATTTGGGTGATTGCTGGCCCGGTATTTCCAACGGGGAAGAAGAGTTCAGGATCTTCATCACGACAGGCGGATTGGTGTCTCCAGTCCATGGCGAAGCTCCTTTGAAAATAGCGTTCAAATATCGATGTTACGCGAGTGCGTTCGGTGCTAATTCTCTCGCGTAACGCGCTCATTCACAAGAAGGTAGCGAAAAAACTTTTACAATTTTGTAGAAAATAGAGGTGATATATATCGCCTTAGAGAGTTATTTCGATTTTATAGATATGTGCCCCCGACAGGATTCGAACCTGTGCACCTGCCTCCGGAGGGCAGTGCTCTATCCCCTGAGCTACGGGGGCCAGATTTTTTGTGGCCCAGAGGATAGATTATCCGACTATGAGCACTTCTAATTTTGAGTTGGCCTACTTTGCAACAGGTTGTTTCTGGGGGGCAGAGCGTCGCTTTTGGTCTCTTTCAGGCGTTAATTCGACGCAAGTGGGATACATGGGCGGTATCAAAGTGAATCCAACGTACGAAGAGGTCTGCACTGGGAGAACACTTCACACTGAAATTGTTGAAGTTAATTTTGATCCAAATCAAATCACTTACGAATCACTTTGCCGCGAGTTTTGGGTAATGCACGATCCGACTTCACTTAATCGCCAAGGGGGAGATATTGGAACTCAATATCGAAGTTCCATCTTCTTCACTAGCGATCAACAAAGAGAGGTAGCACTCGCTACCCGAGATCTCTACCAAAGCGCACTTAACCTTTTAGGTATTGGTGAGATCGTTACCGAGATACTTCCTGCGCAAGGGGTACCTTTTTACCCTGCAGAGCAATATCACCAGCGCTATCTCGAAAAGAATCCCAACGGTTACGATTGCCATTCAAGTGCGGGCGTTGCTTTTCCGATTTAACTCAGCCCCGAATTAGTTGAGTGCCCTCCAGCAATACCAGGCAACGACGCTTCGGTAAGGGCGAAACTTCTCTCCCTTGGCTTCAAGCTCTTTCGGAGCAATTTCATTTGGGAGAGCATAGATTTTTTCCCAACCTCTTCGCACTCCTAAATCTCCGGTGGGCCAGATATCAAGGCGACCTAACTGAAAAATCATAAACATATCTACCGTCCACGGACCGACTCCCCATAATGAAGTGAGTTGAGTGAAAATCTCTTCATCATCTTCAATTACGTGCAATGAATTGATTTTTATCTCTTTTGTTAGAGCAGCATTGGCTATTCCTTGGATTGTACGAAATTTTGCTCTTGAAACACCAGCTTCCCGCATCGCTATCTCCGAAATCGCTGAGATTCGCGTCGGGGTTACTTTCCCTCCAGCCAACTTCTTAACTCTGAGATAGATAGTTTCGGCTGCTTTCACTGCCAATTGCTGTGAAATTACTGATTCCACAAGTGATTCGAAGTGAGTTACAGGTTTTTCGACTCGTCCGATTGTGCATAGAGGATGTGCTGCAATTATGCGCGCCAACTTCTTATCACGCGCTGCAATCTCAGAGGTGATTACTCTCATCTCTTTTTCGCTAACAGGCGTGATTGGCATGAGGTAATCATGGAGATTGGAATCAAGGAGTGCAATACTGGAACTATGAGCGACTTTGGATTTCTTTCAATTGACGAGCTGCGAACCCATAAAAGCGAAAAGTGGCGAGGCTTCCCTCAAGATGTTCTGCCCTTGCCAGTTGCAGAAATGGATTATCAAGTTGCTGAGCCAATTCGCAAAGTTCTGCTTGAAATGGTCTCGCATTCAGATCTTGGATATCTCGGCTCAATTCCAGAGATGGGCGAAGCATTTTTGCATTTTGCATCAACGCGCTTTGGTTGGAAGCCCGATCCGCTTCAGGTAAGGATTGCTGCAGATGTTGGAGTGGGAATTGTGGAAACTCTTCGAGTTATCACAAAACCAGGAGACTCAATTCTTATCAATTCTCCCGTCTACCCAAACTTCTCGGCTTGGTCAGAGGAGACCCATCTCAACGTCGTTGATGTTCCATTAACACACACGGATCTAGAAATTGATGGAAATCATTGGCATCTCAATTGGGATGCAATAGAGAAGGCTTATCAATCAGGGATAAAGATTCATCTGATCTGCAATCCACACAATCCACTTGGACGCGTATATACACGAGCAGAGCTCCTGCGATTTGCAGAATTGGCAGTCGAAAATAACGTCATCGTAATTAGCGATGAGATTCACGCCCCTCTAACTTTTTCGGAGCAGCCCTTTACTCCATTTCTTGCAATAGATGACAGGGCGCGTTCAGTTGGAATCACCGTCACCGCCGCTAGCAAAGGTTGGAATATTGCTGGCCTTAAATGTGCAATTATCGTCACAGAAGATGAGGCACTCTTCGAACGCCTTAATGCAATAGCTCCTGCCACACATTACCGCGCATCACTTCTCGGGGCCTTTGCCACCGTCGCAGCATTTCGCGAAGGTGGCCCATGGCTTGATGCGCTGCTAGTGCAACTCGATAAGAATAGAAATCTTGTACAACAGTTGATATCAGAGAAGATTCCAGCTGCAGTTGCACATATCCCTCATTCTTCCTATCTCTCATGGATTGATCTCAGCGCTTACAACCTAGGTGATGATCCCGCGGCTTACTTGGTGGAGAATGCGAAAACAGCATTTGTGCCAGGCGAGAGATTCGGTAAAGATTTTTCACAATTTATTCGCCTTAATTTTGCAACCTCGCCAGAAATCATCGAAGAGGCCTTCGAAAGAGTATCCGCGGCGATTGACTAAGGAGATACCCTTGCTCTATGGAAAACCTTCGCCCAGAGAGCTTGGCTATCAATAGTGGCCGCCCAGAACGTCAAGCAGGAGCACCGTTAAATCCCGAAATCTCACTGAATTCAACATTCATAGCTGGAGGGATCGGATACGGTCGATTTGGTAATGACACGTGGAGCGCGCTAGAAGATGCAATTACTGCGTTAGAGCAAGGTGATTCAACACTCGCGTTTAGTTCAGGGATGGGTGCAATCACGGCAGTCTTCTCACTTCTACCACACGGCGCTCCTGTTGTTGCATCAGATCAGGGATACAGCGGCACGATGTCGCTCCTCAAGAAATATCACGAGCAAGGAAGATTAGAAGTGCGCTTTGTTGATATTTCAAATACCACAGATGTTTTTGAAGCACTTATAGGCGCTGCTTTTCTATGGATTGAATCACCCACAAATCCAGGACTTGCCGTCGCTGAACTCCCGCAAATTATTGGTGAGGCGAAGAAAAGAAATATGGGTGTAGCTGTCGATAATACATTTGCGACTGCACTCAGTCAGCAGCCTTTGAGTTTAGGTGCTGATATCTCAATGAATTCAGTGACAAAGTACTTATCAGGACATAGCGATGTCATCATCGGTTCGCTATCGGTGCGCGATCCCGCACTACATGCACGATTGCTTGAAGCTCGCACGCTTCAAGGCAGCATCCCAGGACCCTTTGAATCATGGCTTGCGCTGCGTGGCATTCGGACTTTTCCATTGCGTTTTAGAGCTGCAGAAGCGAGTGCGCGTGAACTAGTAAATCGCCTGCAGACTCTGGCTCATGTTTCCAATGTTCGCTATCCAGGATTCGGGGCAATCATCTCTTTTGAGATTGGCGCTCCAGCAGAAGAAATCGAGAAAGTGCTTGATGCAGCTACGCTGATTTCAAATGCAACCAGCCTGGGTGGAGTTGAGACTACTTGGGAGCGTAGACGCCGTTGGCCATCAGAGAGCGAAACCATCTCAGAGCACCTCGTGCGACTCTCGGTTGGCTGCGAACATATTGAAGATCTATGGAGTGATATCAAGAAATCTATAACAACTCTTAACCACTGACCCACTTACATGAAGCATTTTTACGGCAAAGAGAGTATTTTTCTCTTATGAAAGCGCTCCGCCGGATAATCGCTACCATCACCGTGACCCTTCTCGCCTTTAGGGCTGTCGCTAGTTTTCTTAGCTGGATTGAGAAGCAAGAAGACTCTGAAGTTGATGCATGGATTGATGAAGATGAATTTGAGGATGCTTAGTTGGATACTTACCAAGCAGGCGTCTGTAATATCGGTGGGGCAGAGGTTGCGCGTCGTCGCCAAGTAGCAATAATTGGTGGAGTTATCTACCTTGCGCTCGCGCTCTATGCGGTTATCCAGAATTTTTCTCCGTCAGCGTCACTTGTGCTCTTTGCCCCCGCATCTATTTTTGCTATCGGCTTTGTGCAATCCCGCAAACGTTTCTGTCTTGCTTACGGATTGATGGGAACCTTTAATTTTCAGAAGTTGGGTTCAATTTCAAAAGTTGGAGATAAAGCAGCTCTCGCCGCTGATCGAAAAATGGCAATCCGAATCGTTGTTCAATCTTTAGGTATTGCCTTTATCCTTACCGCGTTAGTGATTTTTGTAAATTCGTTTTAAATCAACTATCGAGATTTTCTCTTCTCATTATCACGGTTCATCTTTGATTTAAATCCCTTTGTTGGTTCTTGAGGTGGCATAGGAATAGGACCTAGCTCTTCACGCGCCTGTTCTAGCTCAGCAGCAGCGCTACTTTTAACTTCATCAAATTTGGCAGAAAGTAAGCTCTTATCGGTCGGTCCTTTTGCACTGCGCAATGCGAGAAGATACTCACGCCGCGCCTTTTCTATTGCAATTTTAAAATTCTGATTAAGTATTCTCATCTCAAGTTCACGCACCTTGAGTTTGTTTAAGTAATTTTCAAAATCAAATTTGTATTGTTCTTGCGGTGAAAGCGTTGTAGTAGGCGTTGGGCTTTGATCTGCATGTGCAGGTGTAATTAAAAAAGAAGAGAAGACTACGGAGGTTGCGACTAGAGCAACAGGGAAGTTTGCTCTCTTTCGCGTTGGGTGGGTAGCCATGGCCTAATTCTGCTCGAAGTTTTTGTGAGACGCCTGTGAAAATGGATTTCTTCATCTGTGTCTCGCTCATAGGTGGAGAATTACCCCTCAACATGGCAAGGTTCTCGTATGGCTCAGCTAATTCTCATTATTGATGACGAGGCAGGAGTACGCGAACTCCTAGCCGATGCTCTCAAGCTCGCTGGATTCGAAACTTTGACTGCAGCAGATGCGATGGTCGCACAAACAATATTGCGCACTTCAAAACCAGATCTTCTGATTGTAGATATCAATATGCCACTCATGGATGGCTTTGAATTCATCGAAAAAATTCGGTCAAATGGTGATCAGACTCCAGCGTTGATGTTAAGTGCACGCGCAGATCGGGCAGATGTAACAAGGGGCCTTACTCTCGGCGCTGATGATTATGTAACAAAGCCATTTGGGCTGGAGGAACTTGTTTTGCGTATTCGCGCAATTTTGCGTCGCTCGCAATTTAACGAATCATCTTCAATTTCGCTTTCTTGCGGTCCGATTGCCCTTGATGAGGCATCACATCAAGTGAGCTTTAACGGTGAAGCCATTGATCTTTCGCCAACAGAGTTTCGCTTGCTCCATGTGCTTCTCGAGTCAAAAGGAAGAGTACTCAGCAAGAGCGTTCTGCTCGATGAAGTCTGGGGAATCAACTTTGAGACTGAAACTACAGTTGTTGATACCTATATTTCATATTTGCGCAAGAAACTACATCGGGACGGCTTCGAAGGAATTCGCACAGTTCGAGGCGTAGGGTTTCAGCTGCAGGCTGAGAAGAAGTGAATCTCAACTCCACCACCCGTCTACGTCTAGTAACAATTGCTGTAACCACTCTTTTAACAGTTGGAATCGGTGGCTACGCCTCTGTTCACACTTATCAGAGCGATCAAGCAAAAGTTGATTCGCGAATCGAAGAAACAATCCAAGCCGCAATTGAAAATCCTGGGCGCGAGCTCAGTGCTTCCTTATTTTTTCTTGATCAATACTCTTTAGATCTTTCTCTCTTCTTGCTCTCGCGCGATGATGAGCTAACAACAATTAATGAATCAACGGAACTTCTCTATAAGGATTTTTCGCTTAAGGCGGTTAAATCCTCAGAAGGTCGTGTAAGCGGTGGCCTTGATGGTGAAGATTTTCATTATCAGGCTCTTGAAATTGCAGGCGGGGATTATTTGATAGTTGCGGGTTCTATTGAAGCTGCAGCGATGGCACTTCGCGCCAACCTTGTAGCAGTAGCTGGCTTTAGCGCAATAGCTAATTTCTTTGCCTTTATCTTGCTCACCTTCTTCATCCGAAGAATTAAACGTCGTGATGATGTAGATGCACTTGCACGAATGCAAGAATTTTTGGGGGATGCCTCTCATGAGTTGCGCACTCCATTAACAGTCATTAAAGGTTATGTGGAGATGCTCAGTAAAGGTCAGATATCTGACATCGAAATGCAAGGACGTGCATTTGATCGAGTGAACTCTGAAATTGGCAGAATGGAAGGTCTCATTCATGACTTGCTACTGCTGGCAGAACTTGGAGAATCGGCGGTACGCAATCAAGAGGTTCTAGATCTCAGCGCAATACTGCGTGCTCATAGCGATGATTTTGCAACACTTCATCCCAATCGAAAGGTTGAAATTGAGATTTCAGATAACCTCGAAGTTCTTGCGTTAAAGGAGTATCTATCGCGCTTTATCCAGAACGCCCTAGGCAATATTGCAAGGCACACTCCCGCTGATGCACCAGTGCGAATTACTTTGACCCGAATCGGTAGGAATATTCATTTGGCCATTGAAGATGGTGGCCCTGGATTGCCACAGGGTGCTTATCGAGACAAATTGCGCACCCTTAATCGCTTTGATAAATCTCGCTCACGTGAAAACGGTGGGTCAGGCCTTGGTTTAAGCATTATGACTGCAGTTGTAGAGAAAATAGGTGGCGAGTTCTATCTGCGCCCCAGTGAATTAGGTGGCCTGGCTGTCATTGTTACCCTGCCACTCGTCTGAGATTTACAATTCTTAAATAAGTAAATCGCTACCATAGTGCTATGAACGAAATTGATTCAGCGCTAAAGGAGCTGCACGAAGCAATTCTCGATTCCCCAAAGTTTTTGCGTGCCGTTCTATCGGGGCGCAGACGCAATATGGATGTAGCTCACGAGAGAATCGATATTCGCCCAGTTGAAATAAAGAAAAACATTATGGCGCAGATGACTTATAGCGATGGGCGAGCTATGACTACTAAGAACTTTCCTCCACACGAGCTTCCATTTCTTGAGCTTGCTCAATCTGGTTATGCCAATATTTTGGTTGAAACGACATCCGAAACGCTCGCTCTTCGATTTTCAAAAAAGGGGCAACCACTTTTCACCAGAGGAAAATCAGAAGGTCAGCAGATTTTGTCTCATGATCGCAAGAAAGAACGATTGTTAGATTCGAGCGACGCTTTCCTGAGAGAAGTTGGAATCTCAGATAAATCAGGAGCCATTAAACCCTCCATGATGGATAAATACATGCAGGTAGAAGAATTTCTTCGCCTACTTGTGCCAACTCTTAATGAAGCGATAAGCGCAGGACATCTTCGCACTCCCACCACAGAACATCCGCTAAAGATTGTGGATCTCGGTTGCGGTCACGCCTACCTGACTTTTGCAGCGCATCAGTATCTACAGGCGCATCAGATTCCAGTCAAGGTAATCGGCATCGATGTACGAGAATCTTCACGAGTACGTAATAACCAAATTGCTCAAAAGTTAGGAATTGAATCTTCAATTGAGTTCTTTGCAGAAGAAATTGCATCTGCCTCCGTCGATGTAGCAGATGTTGCAATTGCACTCCATGCTTGTGATACAGCAACCGATGATGCAATAGCGTGGGCGGTAAATCGCGATGTTCCACTCGCTTTATTTGCCCCATGTTGCCATCATGATATTCAAGCTCAAATAAAGAGCGCACCAGAACCTTGGGCGATGGTTACTCGTCACGGAATAATGCGCGAGCGTCTCGGAGATCTCATCACAGATTCACTTCGTATCCAGTTGATGAAATTGCGGGGATACCGTGTAGAGGCAATCGAGTTTGTTGGGGGAGTACACACTCCTAGAAATTTGATGATTCGCGCCGTCAAGACTGGTGCGCAACCAACTGCCGATGATGAAGTGCAGTACCGCGCAATGATTGAGCAGTGGGGCGTTAAGCCTGTTCTCGAGGGAAAATTGAACCGATAGACAAAATTGAACCGTTAGACTGGGCCCATGTCTAAGGTACTTGCTTCCCTGCCTGTCGGTGAAAAAGTCGGAATCGCTTTCTCCGGAGGTCTCGATACTTCAGTAGCTGTCGCATGGATGCGCGCAAAGGGAGCTGTTCCTTGTACCTACACCGCAGACCTGGGCCAATACGATGAGAGCAATATTGAAACTATTCCAGATCGCGCACGCGAATATGGAGCAGGGATTTCTCGCCTTGTTGATTGCAAAGTTCCACTAGTCGAAGAAGGTTTAGCGGCAATTGCTTGCGGAGCTTTCCATATTCGTTCTGGAGGAAAGCAATATTTCAATACGACTCCACTTGGTCGCGCAGTAACCGGTACTTTACTTGTTCGTGCAATGTTGCAAGATAAGGTCGAGATCTGGGGAGATGGCTCTACTTATAAAGGTAATGACATTGAACGTTTCTACCGTTATGGGTTGTTAGCAAATCCAAATCTTCGAATTTACAAGCCATGGCTTGATGCAGATTTTGTGCGTGAGCTCGGTGGTCGTAAAGAGATGTCTGAGTGGTTGGTTGCAAATAATCTGCCATACCGAGATAGCACCGAAAAGGCTTATTCCACCGATGCCAATATTCTTGGAGCAACTCACGAGGCTAAAAATCTCGAGCAGCTTGATGCTTCAATTGAAATTGTTGATCCAATTATGGGTGTTAAGTTCTGGGATTCTTCGATATCGATTCCATCAGAAGATGTGCGTATTCAGTTCGTACAAGGTCGCCCCGTTGCAATTAACGGTAAAGATTTCACTGATGTCGTCGCACTGATGCAAGAAGTAAATGCCATTGGTGGCCGCCATGGGCTTGGCATGAATGATCAAATTGAAAATCGAATTATTGAAGCGAAGAGCCGTGGAATCTACGAAGCTCCAGGTATGGCGTTACTTTTCATTGCTTATGAACGGTTAATCAGCGCAATTCATAATGAGGATACGATTGCAAATTATCATGCAGAAGGTCGTCGCCTCGGCAGATTGCTCTATGAAGGTCGCTGGTTAGACCCACAAAGCTTGATGCTTCGCGAATCACTTACGCGTTGGGTGGCATCTGCTGTAACTGGCGAAGTCACTTTACGACTTCGTCGCGGAGATGATTATTCAGTCATAAATACCAGCGGGCCAGCCCTGAGTTATCATCCAGATAAGCTTTCAATGGAGCGCACAGAAGATGCTGCTTTTGGTCCAATCGATCGAATCGGCCAACTGACTATGCGCAATCTTGATATTGCCGATACTCGCGCCAAGCTCGAGATGTACCGCGAGCAGGGACAATTAGGTGGCGGCGAGTTTAAATTAATCCGCGAACTCGAGGATTAATTCATGAGCAATTCGCTGAAACAGCGTTCTGTTATCGGTGCGGTGCTTGGCTTCTTTTTACTAGCAGTTGTGCATATACCGGATAATCTCTTCAGGTATGCATTTGATAAGAATGCACCAGTTCAGTTCACATTGTTAACTGTCCTCGCTGCAGTATTTCTGATTACGATTGCAATTAAACCCGAACGCTTCAGATTCAAGAGAATTCTGGTTTATGCGGTTTTGGCACTTGTGATTTTCCAATTAATCTCAGTTTTTCTGAGTGGCAATTTAATCGGATCACTTTATGGAGATTCTGGGAGATTTGTTGGATTCTTTTCAGCCTTAGCACTTCTGATTGTTTCAGCTTTTCATACCCAATTTAATCTAGAGAATTTCATCAAATTGCTCTGGGGATACTTGATTGGTGTCGAAGCCGTCGTTCTCTTAGGACTAACTCAACACTTTGATCTCCTAGAGTTTCCCGGTGCTTATGGGGTTGCATCTACTTTTGGCAACACAGATTTCTTTGCAGCCTTTGTCGGCACTTCATATCCTTTGCTGATTCTCTTAGCCCTTAGAGCAACTCTTCGAGTACGAATTTTCTTAAGCTTCCTTGCGCTGCTCAATTTCTCAGCCCTCTACTTTGCTGGACCGCTGCAAGGTTATGTAGATGTAGCCCTCACCATCTTAGGTTTATCACTCTTTCTGATTCGCAAACGAATCCCACGTTTTAATTGGTCGCTTAATGTCAGAACTTTTCTCGGTACTTTCGCTGTAATAATTTATGCAGAAGCAATTTTCCTTATACCATTCTTGGGCGACAAGATTCCCGTTTTAGGTAATGATATTCAAGTAAAGATTCGCGGTAACTTCTGGATTGATGCCGTAAGGCAATTTTTTGCACACCCATTATTTGGTGTTGGTCCAGATCAGTATGGAAACCATTACGAGCAATACCGCACTCTGGATGATCTAAAGAACTATCCTGATATTTTGAGTAATGATGCTCATGGCGCAGCAGTACAAACCCTTGCTACCTTGGGAATTTTTGGAACCTTGGGATATATCGCTCTGCTCGCCATCGTTATCCGCGCAATCTTGATACTTTGGGATTCTCGCAAAATAGATCGCAAGGTAACTTTTGTACTCGGACTTTACATCTTCGTTTACCTAAGCAACTCATTCATAAGCCCGATAACCATCACCCATAAATATCTATTCTGGGCGGTACTTGGATTTATTGTCGGTCAGGTTTATCGCATCAGAGGCAGCGCCCAAAAGGGCAAGATCTCCACACGTATCGGAGCTCTCATCGCGCTACCTGCTGTGATTATCTCGACCGGTTTCTTTATTGCGGGACAAGTAAGTTATTTGGTAAACGTCGATAAGTTTGGCCGTAATAACAATGCCGTAATCAACTACACGCCATCGCCAGTCATTCCTTGTTTCATGTACTTCGATACCGAGTATCTAGTCATCAAGAAGCAGGGCGAACAAGCCGCACTTGATCTTGCGGCAGATCAGCTAAAAGACAACCCACGCTGCGTTGCGGCTAATCTCATCAATGCCCAAAACGCGATTAACAAAGGAGATCTCAAGGAGCTACGCAAGTACGCCTATTTGCTTCACGAGATAGCCCCAGCTCGCGGTAAATCGATTGAGGTGGGCATGTATTACGCAACCAAGGCTGGTGATATCGCTCTCGCAGCATCGATTCAGAAGGTGATGAACGAGCTTGACCTCATCTATGTTCCAGGGCCGACGAGCTAGGGTATATTTCTAACATGTCATTGGAAGAGTTCATCAATCGAGTGCGTTACCGCCTCGATGGCTACTTCCATTCCGAAAAGCGGTCGGTAAAGTTTTTGGCTCGCTTTCTCGCCTTCACACTCTTTGCCGCCGTGATTTCTACGATTGCACCGACCCTGGCAGATGAGTTGGCAGATGATCCATCGATGATGCAGCCAGTAGCGAGCGAAGAAACCACCAGTACTGTCACAATTGCTCCGACAGAAACTTCGACCGCCTCACCAACGCCTGATCCCACCTTTAGCCCCGAGCCAGAAATCTCTCGCCCTGCGATATCAAACACTTCGGCTGAGCCGCTACCGGAAGGCGAAAGTTCTGAGAGCGCAACTGCAAACGGCCCAGGGGTAGCGCTAGAAATTCAGCCACGCTACATCTTGAAAATCCCAGCGACAGGCGGCATCGATCCCCGCGCTACAACCTATTTTCTCCCCTTGATTTATGCCGCAAATGAAGATCCAGAGGTCGAATTCACTATGGTCTGCATCTCCGCCCCTGCTGTCCGCTTTGACCTTGGCGTGAAAGGTGTAGCAAATAACTCAATTGAAGGCGAAGAGTTGATTACTGGAGACCAATCTGGCCAATTAATCATTTCAGCTAAGACCAATCGAGTAATTAACCTCATTAATTCAGTCGGCGGGCTTTTTTTGAGCTCCAATAGCGGAGGCCTGGCAGGGCGCTCGCTTACCTTTAGATTTGTAGCTGTGACAAAGCCTGTAGCTGACCCCGAGATCTGCTCGGCAGCTCAATCTGGCGCAATCACAACAGTACGTGCTTTAGGTCTCGATCTATCGACCGTCAAGGGTGGCGGGCGGCTTAAGTAGCTCTTTTTTGAACCAAAATGCGGGAAATGTATGGCAAGCCCCACGCTCAGAAACTTTACTCAGACCAGACTAGCCGTCTAAGATAGCGTTCAAACTATGGGCTAACCCCTCGGGGCTCACCCATGGTGATGACCCATTGTGATGACCCATTGTGGATCATCTATTGAGTGGAGAGGACTGCGCTTGTGACATTACATTCACCATTGAGCGGTCCCGTCAACTCTGGTTTCGGTGGCGGTAAAAAATATAAATCGAAAATTGTATTCGGTGTTGCCGTTATGGGATTTGTTCCATTTCTCTTCTCAACATTTGCGGCGAGCGTAACTGTTGGAAATGGCGCCCTTGAATTCGGTCAGGGTTCGCAGCAAGCGATTGCTTGCGATGAAAAAATCTACATTGCAATGGGTGAAGAGTGGCATGCCGCTCCAGTTGAGAACGATCCATCGGCCGGTTACTTTCGAGTACGAGCGGTTACTGTTTCAAATCTTGATTTAGCAAATTGCGCTGGCAAAAAATTACGCGTGCGTTTGATTGATGGTTCATCGCAAGAAATTACGATTGGTTCAATACCAGAAGCTAAGGTCTTGCAGGTTTCATTGCCTTCTGTCGCTCCAGTTTCCAATATCAGCGATTCAACTGCGCTCTTACTTTCATATCTCACAGGTACAGGCGTTCCAATCTCAAGCACACTTTTGGCTAGCGCCGCAGTTTCAGTCTCAGGTACATCGATTTATGACGGAAGCATTTTGTCAGTCAACAATGCTGATGTCACTTTCTATATCGATCCTGCGCGCACTGCGGTCAATATCAATGGACAGAGTGTCTTCCGTACTACGGTCGAAACAGTCAACAATCCATCTGCGCAAGCTGCGCAGCCAGCTCCATCAGCAACGCCGTCACCAACGGCATCACCAACGGCATCGCCGACGCAGTAAATAAGAATTCCCACCAAGCAATTGGTGGGCATACCTAAGCTTCGCGCCCACGGCGAAGTAAAGGTGTAGTACCTGTAGTGGAATCGTTAATTAGAATGGGGAATATAGGAATGGAAATCCTAAAGTTCGAGAACGCTCCGGCGCCTCGTAAATCATCAGCAAAGAAGAGCAATCTCAAGTCTCTTGCTGGCCTTGCAACAGTTGCAGCGGTCGCAGTACTTGGCTCAACACTCGCAGCTAATATCTCACTCGGAACTGGTTCAGCAATTGAATTCGGTCAGGGTGTACAGGTTGCATCAGCATGCGATAGCGCAATCACGCTCTCACCACGTGCCAACTTCGTTAACGGCACAAACCCAGTATTTATGCTCTCAACTATCTCTTTCTCAGATGTAGATGGTCGCGCAGCTGGAACAGGTTGCCAAGGCAAGACACTTCAGCTCAATGCCTATGGTGATGTTTCAGCAACACCATTGCAGCTTGCAACGGCTAACACCACGGCTGTATCAGTTGCAACCGTTGGTATCAACGGCTCAACTCCAACAGTCTCTGCTGGATTCGTCATTGCTAATGGCCTCAATCTTGGCGCATCAACATCATCATTCGATCTCGGAATCACTACACCGTCCGCGACCGCAGGTGCTGTTTTCAAGCTCACACTCCAGAGCAACTAAAAATATCCAACCCATTTAACGATTCTCTTATCGGTAGATAGGGCAGGTTCGCAAGAGCCCCCTATCTACTGAGAGTGAGAGAAGTTAAATGAAGCAGAAAGAAGAGTATGGATCTCCTAAATCGTTATAAGGGCGATGACTTTGACGAGTCATTTAACTTTGACGACGCCGAAAATGGAGAATTTGAAGAAAGTGGTAGCTCAAAGCCCTTCCTTGTGAAGGCAATTGCCATGATGCTTGCAGTCACCGGT
>WLDZ01000069.1 GCA_009704515.1 Actinomycetota bacterium | reverse complement strand
TTGAATATCCAAACTTCACAAAGCCAGCTAACTGGCGTGGAATCGATGTTCCGGAAGTTTTGCTGAGCGGTAACCACGCCGCCATCGCAGAGTGGCGAGCGACACAGGCGGAGGAGCGCGCCAAGAAGAATCGATAACTCGTGAGTAGCACCTTACTCGCCTTATGGTTAACGCATGAGCGCAGATGCAGCAAAGATTCAATCTCGTTTAATTAGAGATCTCGAACCAGTTGTCGCCGTAGAACTCGAACGCCATCTGCAGGTCCAAAAAAATTGGTATCCACACGAATATGTCCCATGGTCGGAAGGCAAAACATTTGCAGGTCCACTCAATGGAGATCCGTGGGATGCTAAGGATTCGAAACTGACTTCAATCGCGCAAGATTCACTCGTGCTCAATTTGATGACTGAAGATAACCTACCGAGTTATCACACTGAGATTGCTATCTCGATGGGCCGAGATGGCGCTTGGGGTACCTGGATAGATCGCTGGACTGCAGAAGAAGGTCGTCACTCAATCGTCATTCGTGACTACCTGATGGTGGCTCGTTCAGTAGATCCCTATGAACTTGAAGATCTTCGTATGGCTCATATGTCACTTGGCTATCAGACTCCGTATCCAAATGATATGTTGCATACGATTGCATATGTAACTTTTCAGGAACTTGCGACACGCATATCCCATCGCAATACTGGCAAAATTTCTGCTGACGACATGGTCGAATCGATGATGCAACGTATCGCTCTCGATGAGAACTTACACATGCTTTTCTACCGAAACACAATTTCTGCTGCTCTTGAACTAGAACCAGATGCAGCGATGCGCGCAATCACAGATGTTGTCACTAACTTTGAGATGCCGGGAGCCAATATGCCGGGCTTTGGACGCAAAGCGGTGCAGATTGCATTGGCAGGAATTTACGACCTATCGCAGCATATTGACGAAGTTGTTTGGCCGGTGCTGCGAGCATGGAAGATCTTCGAGCGAACTGATTTGTCTGGAGTCGGCCTGGCTGCACGCGATGAGCTCGCTACTTTTCTTGAAAAGGTTGGAAAAGAAGCAGCTACCTTCAACGATAAGCGGGAAATCCATTTCGAACGCCAAATTGCGCGGGGGATTGAACCCATTCGTATCGCACGCGCTTAAAAGCTTGCTCGCGTAAACAGAGTCTGCAAAGTTCACTCTTTTCAATCAGTAGACTAACTCCCATGTCACGCACTTACCTGGTTGAGACCTATGGATGTCAGATGAATGTCCATGACTCTGAACGTATCGCTGGGTTACTCGATGCAGCGGGGCATATTCCGGTAACTCCTGGTGAGCAAGCGGATATTGTCGTCTTTAATACCTGCGCAGTCCGCGAAAATGCCGACAACAAACTTTATGGAAATCTTAGTTTTCTTGCTCCGATTAAGAAGGCAAACCCTGCAATGCAGATTGCCGTCGGTGGATGCCTAGCTCAGAAAGATCAAGGAACAATCCTTAAGAAAGCGCCTTATGTTGATGTTGTCTTTGGTACCCACAACGTAGGTTCATTGCCTGTGCTTCTAGAGCGAGCTCGCATTGAAGAAGAGTCACAGATCGAGATTCTTGAAGCACTTGAGCATTTCCCATCGACGCTACCAGCTAGGCGATTCTCTGCTTTTACCTCATGGGTATCCATATCGGTCGGCTGCAATAACACCTGCACCTTCTGCATAGTTCCTGCGCTTCGAGGTGTGGAGAAAGACCGTTCGCAAGTAGATATCTTGGCTGAAGTCAGGGCTCTGGTAGACCAGGGAGTCATTGAAATTACTCTTCTTGGCCAGAATGTGAATGCCTACGGTGTTGAATTCGGCGATAAGGGGGCTTTTGCCAAGTTGCTTCGCGAGATGGGCTCAATTAATGGTCTTGAACGCGTTCGATTTATGTCACCTCACCCGCGTGACTTTACTGACGATGTAATTGAAGCGATGGCAGCGACAGAGAATGTGATGCCACATCTACATATGCCATTGCAATCAGGCTCTGATTCGATTCTGGCTTCAATGCGTCGTTCCTATCGAACAGATAAGTATCTCGGAATTCTCGATCGAGTAAGAACGGCAATTCCGAAGGCGATGATTACAACTGACATCATCGTGGGTTTTCCGGGCGAGAGCGAAGAAGATTTTCAAGCAACGATGGATATTGCAACTAAGGCAAGGTTTGCTGCTGCGTACACCTACAAGTACTCAATCCGTCCGGGGACTCCGGCTGGAATAATGCCTAATCAAGTTGATGAAGCGATTGTTGGAGAACGATATACGCGTCTGCACGAACATCTACAGGCAATTTCTCTCTCTGTTAATCGCGAAGCAGTTGGCACAACACATCGAGTGCTCGTCAATGAAGTAGAAGGTCGACGAGATAACGATCGTGGGCGAATTACTGGCCGTTCTGAGGATTTCCGTTTAGTTCATTTTGATTCTCCTGACGGTGTGCGCCCTGGAGATTTTGTTGATGTTGAAATTGAAGAGGCCTCAGCTCATTATCTTTTGGGTCGATCTAAGCTCTTGATTCCTTCTCGCGGGGGAGATGCATTCGCTGCTCGGCTAGAAGCTGTCAACGCTTCTGCAGATACTTCTGTACGGCCAACAGCCACCATGCTCGGAATGCCTCAAGTAAAGCCAGCGTAATGTCGCAACCTCTCGTAATCATCTGCGGTGCGACCGCAACTGGAAAGAGTTCTTTGGCGATCAATGTAGCTCTCGAAATTGGAGCTGAAATAATTAATGCAGACTCCATGCAGCTGTATCGAGGTATGGATATTGGTACAGCGAAAGTCACAGTTGTTGAGCGTAAAGGCGTTCCGCATCATTTACTTGATATTCTCGATGTTTCTCAATCAGCATCGGTCGCTTCCTATCAAGAGCTAGCTCGAAATAAGATTTCAGAGATATGGGCGCGTGGTAATCCTGTAATTATCGTTGGGGGTACCGGTCTTTATATAAAATCGATTATCGATGAGATGGATTTCCCAGATACAGATCCTGCAATTCGCGCCAGGTTAGAAGCAGATGCTGAATTACTTGGCGCGGCCGCCATCTTTGCGCGTTTGCAAGAGCAAGATCCAGAGGCTGCTGCCACAATCGATTCTGCAAATATCCGACGAGTAATTCGTGCTCTTGAGGTGATTGAGGCTACTGGTAAACCATATTCGGCAAACTTGCCTGAGGATGTTAGTGCTAGATATCCAGAGGCGATTCACATCGGACTAGAAGTTTCGCGAGAGTCATTAGCGCCACGTATTCAAGCGCGTGTTGATCATATGTGGGATCAGGGATTTGTAGCAGAAGTTGAAGACCTCATAAAGCAAGGATTATTAGAAGGTGCGACAGCGCAGAAGGCGATCGGATATTCCCAAATCATCGCGCTTCTCAATGGCGAGATTGATGAATCTGGAGCTCGCGAATCCACTGTTACCGCGACGCGGCAATATGTGCGTCGACAGGAAACCTGGTTTAAGCGAGATACACGGATCAACTGGTTAGGCGAGGATCAACCACATCTCCAAAAAGTTCTAGAGCGTATAAACTCATAGTCATATGGAAAATCAGATAATTGCCACTTATGGCCATGGCACAGAGAATGATTTTGTCATTTTCTTTGATCCTGAAGATTCCTTAGAAATCTCTCCATCAATAGTCTCTGCAATCTGCAACCGCGCAACCGGCATCGGAGCAGATGGTGTGATTCGAATCGTGCGTCAGAATAATCGCTGGTTCATGGACTATCGCAACGCTGATGGTTCGCTCGCTGAGATGTGCGGAAATGGAATTCGCGTTATGGCGCGCTATCTTGTCGAACGTGGACACCAGCCTGAAGGTATTTTTGCAATAGATACTCGCGATGGTCTCAAGCATCTACGCGTGCCGCTGACAGATGATATTTCAGTGAATATGGGAAAGATATACGATGAAGCAGAAGTTGTTACTGCTTCAGTCAATGGTTCTGACTATTCCGGATTTAATATTAATGTTGGAAATCCTCATGCAGTTGTCTTTACAGAAGACTTATCCACCCTTGGCTCGCTGGAAGTTCCGCCGGTTATCTCTCCAGCCGATTCTTATCCTGATGGCGTCAATGTGGAATTTGTCGAGATACTGCCGGGTCACGAAGCAAAGATGCGAGTCCACGAGCGTGGCAGCGGTGAAACTCGATCATGCGGTACCGGAACATGTGCGGTTGCACTGGCTGCAACTCTGCAATCTAAAGAATCTCTACCTGCCCGTTGGGTGATATATCCACCAGGAGGTCGCTTGGTTGTTGATATTGATCCACACTCCAATGCCACTTTGATAGGGCCAGCCCTTCTTGTAAAAGATGTTGACGTCACTAGTTTCTTTGTGAGCGAGCAGTAAATGAGTACTGGTGATGATGGTTACGATAAATTATTTGAAGATTTATTAAGGGAGAGCGCCCGAGCGGCGGCTGATTTTGACTCAGATAAAATTGATGAGGTTGATTCTCAACAAGAACTCTCTGACCGTCACGCACTGCGCCGTGTCAGAGGCTTTTCAACTGAACTTCAAGATATTTCAGAGGCCGAATACCGCCAACTACAACTAGAACGAGTAGTACTTGTCGGCGTATGGACTGAAGGAAGCGCTGAGATGGCCGATAACTCCTTAGCTGAATTAAAGGCACTTGCTGAAACTGCCGGGTCTGAAGTCCTTGATGGTTTGATTCAAAGAAGAGATAAACCAGACCCATCAACATATATCGGTTCAGGAAAGTTGATTGAACTTCGCGACATTGTTAAAGCGACAGGTGCAGATACTGTTATTTGCGACGGAGAGTTATCGCCGTCACAACTTCGAACTCTTGAAGATAAATTGAAAGTTAAGGTCGTCGATCGAACAGCTCTCATTCTCGATATTTTTGCCCAACATGCCAAGAGTCGTGAAGGTAAGGCTCAAGTTGAGCTAGCCCAGATTGCATACCTTTTACCCCGCCTTCGCGGTTGGGGTGATTCGCTCTCTCGCCAGGTTGGTGGTCGCGCAGCTGGCGGTGCTGGTATCGGTGGTCGTGGTCCAGGTGAAACAAAGATCGAAACCGACCGCAGACGTATCAGAGACAAAATGGCAAAGTTGCGTCGCGAAATCGGCGAAATGAAGGTTGCGCGTGATACGAAACGGCAAGAACGGCGACGCAACAACATCCCATCTGTTGCTATTGCAGGGTACACAAATGCTGGGAAGTCATCGCTGCTCAATGCTCTCACTGGAGCAGGTGTCTTGGTTGAAAATGCGCTCTTTGCAACCCTTGACCCGACTGTACGAAAGGCAACTACAGAAGACGGTCGTGTCTACACCCTCTCTGACACAGTTGGTTTTGTGCGCCACCTTCCACATCAGCTCATTGATGCATTTAAATCAACGCTCGAAGAAGTATCAGGTGCAGACCTAATCATTCATGTTGTTGACGGTTCTCATGCAGATCCTTTTGAGCAGTTACGAGCTGTTCGAGAAGTGATTGCAGAGATCGGTGGGGGAGAGATTCCAGAGATTATTGCAATTAACAAAGCAGATATTGCAGCTCCAGAGGTCATCATGGATCTCTTGCGCCGCGAGCCAAATAGCTTTGCAATTTCTGTAAAGAGTGGATTTGGAATTGAAGGCTTAGTACACGCTCTTGAGAAATCTCTGCCGCATCCTGGAGT
>WLDZ01000068.1 GCA_009704515.1 Actinomycetota bacterium | reverse complement strand
TGCACGTGACTACATGAGCGGAGTAATTGATGAGTAAAGATGTTGCCATCATCATGGGATCAGACTCTGATTGGCCAGTCATGGAAGAGGCCGCAAAAGCTCTCGATGCTTTCGAGATTTCCTATTCAGCTGATGTTGTTTCTGCACATCGTATGCCTGAAGAGATGTTTGATTTCGCAAAGAGTGCAGCCTCTAAAGGCTATAAAGTAATTATTGCAGGGGCAGGCGGAGCTGCACATTTACCTGGCATGGTGGCATCACTCACAACACTTCCTGTTATTGGCGTCCCTATCTCCTTGAAAAATCTTGACGGCATGGATTCATTACTTTCTATTGTGCAAATGCCTGCGGGTGTTCCTGTGGCAACCGTCAGCATTGATGGCGCAAAGAATGCAGGCATACTTGCTGCCCGGATTATTGGTTCAGCAGATGCATCTGTGGCAAAACGAGTCGAAGCCCAATTAGCAACAATTTCTGAAGAGGCAAAAGCTAAAGGTGCCCAGTTTAACGCACGCCGAAACAATAAGACTGGCTTCTAGCTAAACCAAAGCTAAATTAATCAGTACGCCCCAACGCATGAACTCGCCATCCGGCATTTCGCCAGAGATTACGATCAAGTGCATTGCGACCGTCGATTAGGAATTTTTGTTTTACCAACTGCCCAATAACTGAGGGATCTAGCTCGCGATATTCCTTCCATTCAGTCAGGTGCAAGATGGCATCAGCGCCCTTTACTGCATCAACAACTTTTTCGGCATAGTCCAGATTTGGAAAACGCTTTCGCGCAGGTTCGATTCCCTTTGGATCGTGAACAACGACTTGAGCGCCAGCTGCTTGAAGCTGTGCAGCAATATCAAGTGCTGGAGAATCGCGAACATCATCGCTATCTGGCTTAAATGTTGCGCCTAGGACTGCAATTTTGTATTGGGTAAGGTCCTGCGAAAGATCTGCGCGAACAACATCTATAACTCGTTGACGGGCACGTATGTTGATGTTATCGATTTCGCGTAAGAATTCAAGCGCTTGATCTGCACCAAGTTCCTGGGCGCGAGCCATAAATGCACGGATATCTTTCGGCAAACATCCACCACCAAAACCGATACCTGCTTGTAGGAAGCGGCTACCAATACGTGGGTCATATCCAATTGCTTTAGCGAGGACGGTCACATCACCACCAGCAGCTTCGCAGACTTCAGCCATGGCGTTGATGAAAGAGATTTTTGTGGCAAGGAAAGAGTTTGCCGCGACCTTTACAAGTTCTGCAGTTGGTAGGTCTGCACGAATCCAAGGTGTGCCTAAGGCAATGACTGGTTTGTAAACCTCTTTAAGTATCTCTTCTGCGCGATCATTGGCAACACCTACAACAAGTCGATTTGGAGTGAGTGTATCTTCGACCGCAAAACCTTCACGCAGGAATTCTGGATTCCACGCTAAATCAGCGTGAGGCGCAATCTCTGCCAATTGAGTGCGTAACGCTTCTGCTGTGCCAACTGGAACTGTAGATTTACCTACAACCAGTGCGCTATCTTTGAGATGAGGCGCAATAGCTGCAACCGAGGACTTTACATAAGTTAAATCTGCAGCGAGACCATCTTTGCTCTGTGGTGTACCCACACAGATAAAGTGAACATCTGCATTTGCAACCGCCGCGAAATCAGTTGTAAATGAGAGTCGACCAGTCTTCATTTCATCGGCAAGCAATGTGTCTAGACCCGGTTCGTAGAAAGGTAGGACTCCTTTTGATAAGAGGGCTACTTTCTCAGGATCGGTATCAACACCTACAACTTCAAAGCCTAGTGAAGACATACATGCCGCGTGGGTCGCTCCAAGATAGCCGCAACCAATTACCGATAGCTTTAAAGTCATGAGCGTGAGTCTATTGCAGAGTGTTATTTCTTACTTGCGCAGGGATTAACGGCTGCGGTCTGTGTCTTGAATTTATCGATTGTTGTAGGCGTAGGTGTCGCTTTAGGAGATGCAGAAGCAGAGGGATCAGTGGTGGGGAGCACAGTGTCTACAAGAGCTGCATCAGTTTTAATGCGGTTCCAAAGCTCAGGCGCAAGTACCTCATCCCAAATAACAACCGACCCCACTGTTGGATGACGTCCATTAGCGGTTGCCAGCGGAACAGTGAGAGTGCGAACATTGCCAGAAGATAAATTGCTCAACTGCTTGCCCAGGGTGAGGAGATCATTTTTTGTGACACCTTCATCCATCTTTACTGTTGAAATTGTGGCTTGATAGAAGTTAGCTAACTTTATTGGATTTAGTAAAGTGCCAGAAGATGTTGCCTTACGAATGATTGCACTAACGAATTGCTGTTGACGTTCCATTCTTCCAATATCACCACGACCGTCAAAGTCACGAGTTCGCACATACTTAAGCGCTTCAACGCCATCGAGAAGATGATAACCAGCCTTCATAACAAGATGGCTCTTTGGATCGTCAATATCAACTTTCGAACAAACTTTGATTCCACCAAGAGCATCTACGACTCCAACAAAACCGGCAAAGCTAACTTCGACGTAATGATCAATTTTTAACTCGGTCATTAACTCAATAGTTTGAATGAGTAAGGGAGCGCCGCCAAAGGCGAAGGCAGCGTTAAGTTTTCCGGGGCGATCCGGAATCTGACTTTTTCCATCTGTACTGAGGTGCGCTGGGATGGTTACTAAAGTATCGCGTGGCAGCGAGACGATGAAGGCCGCATCGCGCGCTTTGCTTATGTGCACGAGAAGCATCGTGTCAGAGCGGCCACCTGCAGCAACATCGACTCCGCCCACTCGTAATTCACGAATTTGTTCCTTGGTAAGGCCTTCGCGATTGTCAGAACCGACCACAAGATAATTAAGGGCGGAATTTACCTTTTCGGGACGATTCTCTAAATCTCCGAAGACGCTGATTCTGGAAATCTGCCCACTAATCTGTCCGAGTCCTACCCATGTGGCGGTAGCGAGAATTACTACACCGAGAGAGAGTGATGTAATTATTCGAATCGCGCGAGTAGATTTCACATCCGTAGGGTACTTGCACGATAGCGTTATGGGGTTATGACGACACAGGCAGATCGCGGATTACAGAATTCAGAGGGCAACTTGCCCTTTGTTAGCGTGATTCTGCCCATATTAAATGAAGAGAATTATCTTCTAGGTTCGGTTCACTCGATTCTTTCTCAGGATTATCTCGGCAATTTCGAAATCGTTCTAGCGGTTGCCCCCTCAATCGATAAAACGCAAGAAATTGCGGAACTCCTTGCGCGAAGTAATTCACAAGTAATTGTTGTCGACAATCCTTCTGGTAAGACAGCTGCTGGTCTCAATGCTGCGCTCAAGAAATCACAAGGGTCAATAATTGTTCGCGTTGACGGGCATGCAGAAATTCCTCGAAGTTACATCAGCGATGCGGTTCAAACTCTTGAAAAAACGGGAGCTGTAAATGTAGGCGGCATCATGGCAGCTGAGGGCATCACTCGCTTCGAAAAAGCAGTAGCGAAAGCGATGCGTAGCAGACTTGGGGTTGGTGCGTCACGTTTTCACACGGGTGGCACTCCAGGGCCTGTAGATACTGTCTATCTTGGAGTTTTTCAGCGAGAAGCTCTCATCGCTATCGGGGGTTTTGATGAGAGATTTACACGCGCACAAGATTGGGAACTTAACTTTAGATTACGGAGTAATGGCGGGATAATTTACTTCGATCCCCGGTTACAGGTGACATATCGACCTCGCCCCAATTTGTTGGCTCTTGCAAAACAATATTTTCAATATGGCACATGGCGAAGAGTTGTCGCACGACGACATAAAGGAACAATTAATCTTCGTTACTTGGCGCCTCCGGTTGCACTTATTGGATTTACTGCTTCGCTCCTTCTCGGTCTCATTCACCCGCTGCTGCTAACTCCAGCGGTTACATATCTAGTAGCAATAGCAATATCGGCAACAACTATTGCGAGCTCAATTGGACAGTATTTCTACCTACTACTAATCATTCCAACAATGCATTTTTCTTGGGGAGCTGGATTTATTACTTCACAGAAGAATCTCGTGCCTTTAGATCAATAAGAAAGGCTCTACTGCGGTAATCTTTCGCACATGAGCGAACCGCTGGTGACTTATTTGCCTTTCAAGGCTGGTCTCCCACCAATGGGATCCTATTTGCGCTCGTTACTCAAGCGCCGCGCCTTTATCTCAGAGTTTGCGCGCTCAGAGCTTCGCAACCAAAACTACGGCTCAGTCTTTGGTCAGCTTTGGCTTGTTATCAATCCGCTGCTGTTATCTGGTGTTTATTTCCTGCTGATTTATGTTATCGGTGGAAGCAGCGATAGCACTCGCTTTGCCCACCTGACTGCTTCACTCTTCCTCTTCTATTTGATTGCAAATAGTTTGACTGGGGGAGTAAAGGCTATTACCTCTGGTCAGCGTCTGATTCTCAACACCTCATTTCCGCGAATAATGTTGCCACTTTCAGCGGTTGTGATTGCATTTCTAAAGTTCCTACCGACTCTTGTAGTGGCATTCGTGATTCATGCGGTGGTAGGCCTGAGCTATTCGTGGCAGATGTTATGGGCGATTCCAATTTTAATGATTGCCCTATTACTCGCCACAGGTCTAGCAATTCTCTTCTCTTGCATCAATGTTTATTTCAGAGATATCTCTAGCATCCTGCCTTACCTCACTCGCAGTTTGCTCTATTTATCACCAATTCTTTATGAAGCATCATCGGTTTCAGATTCGATTAAACAATTTCAGATCATAAATCCCATTTTTTATCTACTCGATTCATGGTCAAAAGTAATGGTTCACGCCCAAGCCCCTGAACTCTTTTCACTTATGCATGCCCTTGCCTTTGCATTTGTGATTTTTGCTATCGGTACATACTTCTTCCTATCGAGGGAGCGTGATTTCGCTGTCCGACTTTAAACACGAACACCCCAAGGCCTCAATAGCGGTCTCTATTAAAGAGCTTGGCCTTACCTACAAAACATCTATTGAGAAAAAGCCAACCATTAAGGCGCGCATAAAATCTCTTGGCCGTGGTAAAAAACATACGCGTATTGTTCGTGCTGTCGATGGAATCAGTTTAGATATTCATTACGGATCTGTACTTGGAGTTATTGGCTCTAACGGTGCGGGTAAATCAACTTTGATGAGAGTTATTTCTGGAATCATCCCTCCCAGCGAAGGCCGCGTTGATGTGTACGGAAGTGTCTCTACTTTGCTTGCACTTGGCGTCGGCTTTAATCCGTCAATGACAGGACGCGAGAATGTCTATCTAGGCGGCCTGGCAGCAGGTATGACCGAAGCTGAAATCGATGAAAATTTCGAAGCTATAGCTGATTTTTCAGAGCTTGGAGAATCTATTGATGCACCTATGCGCACCTATTCATCGGGTATGTATGCAAGGCTTGCATTCTCTGTTGCTGCAATCGTCGAACCCGACATTCTTATAATCGATGAAGCACTGAGCACTGGTGATGCAAAGTTCAAGGAAAAATCACTAAATCGTGTGAAGGAACTTCGTTCAGCTGATCGCGCTCTGATTTTGGTGAGCCACGCGCTAGCAACAATTGAAGATGTATGTAATGAAGTTATCTGGCTTAATAAAGGAAAGTTAATGGCTCGCGGGAATCCCGCAGAGGTTATTGCTGAATATCAGAAATTTATGAATGTAAGAAAGAGCGCTTCTTCCGATGAGGATGTCTAAAGTCCGCAGAGGTGCGATTTTTCTCGCAATCTCAATAACAGCCTCTCTCACGGCGCCGCCAGCTTTAGCTAACACTGCTCCAGCTATTTTTACATTTACTGGTTCTGGTTTTGGCCATGGAGTTGGTATGAGTCAAATCGGGGCACGCGCAATGGCTGCAGCCGGCGAGAGCGCTACATCAATCCTTA
>WLDZ01000067.1 GCA_009704515.1 Actinomycetota bacterium | reverse complement strand
GCTCTCTCTACTAAGCCTGGTGCACATGGTCTTGCGATGCTTCCTTATTTTGAAGGGGAGCGAACACCAAATCGTCCCGATGCAACAGGAGTCTTCTCAGGTATGACTTTAGAGAATTCAAATCCTGCCGATATTGCACGAGCAATGATTGAAGGCATGCTCGCTGGATTGGCAGATGCCGTGCAAGCGCTTATCGATCTTGGCGTAGAGGTAAAACGCGTACTAATTATTGGTGGGGCTGCAAAAAATCCCGCAGTGGGCCAGATTGCCTCAGCACTATTTGCTAGACCAGTTCTTATTGCCCCTGCTGGAGAATATGTTGCAGACGGCGCTGCTCGCCAAGCAGCATGGGCGCTACTTGGCGGAAAAGAGCCACCATTGTGGGATTTAGGAAAAGGGCAAGAAATTTCTGCACCTGCAACTCCTGAAGTTCTTGAGCGTTATCGAGTATTGCGAGATGCAACAGAAAATTGGTAGTTGTATTGCCAACTATTTTTTGATTGCGGCGAAATCGAACTTAGCTGTCGTCGCCATGTGGGGAACGGTAAGTGCCCAGATGATCACAAGTGTTGACCAGAGAAGGCTGGATGAGAAATTATCTGGACTAACGATCATCAGCCCAATCGCAATAACCAAGGTACCTGCGATGGCATAGAGTCCAGGAAAGACCACAGACCAAATTGCTTTATGCCAATCTCCGCTAAGAATATGTTGTTGCGCTTTTGGCAACTTCGGTACCAATCGAGCAGTGTGGCGCAGTGCATGCCAAAATCCGAAGTAGACTGCAAACGCAATCAGCGGTGGTGCAACAAGTGCCAATACAGCAAGAATGAAAATATCGAAAGACATAGAGAATCGTTTAGTTGCTAGCAGATTGACGAGCGCAAACAATCCTAAAAGCAGAGTTAAGTTTCTGAAGAGTGAGACTTGGCTTCCCGCCCAGTTCTCTAAATTGGGATGAATTCTCTCTAGCGCATCGAGAGTGCGTGAATCAGTAAGTGGGAGTATCACTGGAAGAAAGCCGGCAGGTATGGCATAGAGAATCTCAACGGGTAAAGAATTCTTCTCTTTATCTTGAGCGTCACGATCCTCATTAATAAATGAAGCGTCACCAAAACCAAAGTGCAGCGCACTCATTAGAACTACAACTTGAAAGCCAATCAGATTCCAGGTCGCTATCGCCCATCCTGCAATAACTGCGATTGCGACATAACCCACTATGTATCCAATAAATCTACTCTTTGGTTGCGAAGGAATAGCGATGAGGTGATCAATTGCGCCGTGAGGGATGCCTACAACAAGCGCCACAAGAGCTAGAACCAGCTGCGTAGAGAGATTGATTTCGCCAAAAATTAGTTGGACTAGCGCCACGAGAGCGATACTTCCGATAGCCCCAATTCGCGACCAACGTATGGCCCAAGAATTTATCGAAATTAACGGGGTGTTCATAGGTAAAGCCTAATTGAAATTATCAATCTTGTGCCAGAGTATGCGCCATGGGAGAGTTTAATTATCTCGGAGTGCTGCTATTCATTTCACTTTGCGCAGTAGGCGTAACGATTGTCTTTAAGGTAAGAGCTCCACGTTTTTGGAAGACTTTTCTCATTACTGACTCTATAGTCTTGACGGTCTATCTCTTCTGGGATTATTGGGCAATCGAAAAGAAGATTTGGTCCTTCGATCCAGCACAAACTGTTGGACTTAAGGTTTTAGGGATTATTCCAATCGAAGAAGTACTCTTTTTTATCATCGTGCCACTCATGACTGTCATTACTTATCTCGCCCTTATTAATCTCATCGCAACAATTAAGGCGAGACGATGACATATTCCGACCTTGCAATTTATGCAGTGCTCTTAGCGGTGATGCTCGATCTCTACATCATTAGAAGCCAGATGCTCACTCGCGGGATTTACTGGATTACTTGGGCTCTGATCCTGCCTTTTCAACTACTGACAAACTCGTGGCTTACTACAAACAATATTGTCATTTACTCGCCAGATCAGATTATTGGACGACGCTTAGCAGGTGCTCCGATTGAAGATTTACTCTTTGGCTTCTCAATGATTCTCTTGACGCTTTCGCTCTGGGAGCGCTTTAAACCTCGCGATACAACTTCCGATAAGGGATAGTTGAAAGCAAGCTTGCAGCTAGAAATAGAAAAGGCAACCAGAATCCTGTTGAAGCTCCGTAAGCATCAATGATTTGCCCTGCGAAGAAGCTAGAGATGGCTCCGGTTAGCGGAATTCCTGCAGTTGCAAGGGTTATTGCCTGCGTCATCTGAGAAGGCGTGACTGAATGAGTCACGATCGGAAGCCCATTTGGCAGCAGTGGCGCGATGCAAGTTCCCTGCAGGAATAAGACAAAAGCTAGAAGGTAGAGATTTTCAATAAATGGAAAAGTTAATGAAAATACGGCCATGCCAAGCAAATAACCGATAAATCTTTTTCCATGAGAGATCTTCCATCTGATTGCACCGTTTACTAGAGCAGATAGCGCTCCACCAATAGCCCAGATTCCCAGAAGCAATCCAGAGACTGCTTTGAGATTCTGTTCAGTAGTGAGTGCAACAACGCAGATGTTAACTGCGCTAAAGCAACCACCAACGATTGTCATCGGAATCGCAATCGCCTGCAAATTTCTATTGCGCATTACAGAACGTTGCTTCTCTTCGCCTTGATGTAATTCGACTCCAGGATCAGATTTCTTATGGGAAGCAACAAGTGGCACGCCAACTAGTAGAAATGCAATTCCTAAAATCAATCCGGCTGCTGGGTCGATTGCTGCAACTATTGCAGTTGTGATAACTGGACCAAGGATAAAAACTAATTCATCTGCCAGACTTTCATATGCGTAAGATGTTGCAAGAAGTTGTTTATCCTGACTATCGATAATGTGAACCCAGCGACGCCTGCTCATAGAACCCATACTTATTGAGCCTGCTTCGGCAATAAAGATGGAGAGAAACCAGGTCCAAATTGGCGCACCAGCAAGAACAAGATTAATGAAGGCAATAATGGCCACGATTCGAATCGGAACCGCAACTGATAAGACAAAACGTTGACCTTTGCGATCTGCGACCTTGGACCAAAGGGGAGAGGAAACGACGGTAGTCAGCGCTGCAACTGCTGTGAGCGCACCAGCGAGTGCAAAGCGCTTATCTACAGAATAAATAAAGAGAATAATTGCAATGGCATCCATTGCAATTGGCATACGGGCAATAAATCCACCGGAGGCAATACGTGCCGCACCTGGTAATTTAAAGAGGTCGCGATAAGTTGATAGCACCTTACTTGCGCTTAATTTCTCGGATCTCCTTGCGGAGCTGACGAATCAGAGCTTTATTTGCATCATCTTTCTTATTTGGAAATGCCCACTTAAGAAAAGGAATCAAGATAAATGCCATTACAAAGAACCCAGCGATACTTTGAAACCAAAGTGCGTTATTGATTCCACCAAGCATTATGCAAAAATCACAGTTCGGTGGCCAACAATAAAGATGCGATCTTCTGCATAGAGCGAAACAGCACGAGAGAGAACTCGCCGTTCGATGTCGCGACCGAGTGCAATGAGTTGTTCTGGAGTTGCAGAGTGATTCACATGCGCTACATCTTGTTCGATGATTGGACCTTCATCTAAATCAGCAGTGACAAAGTGTGCAGTAGCGCCAATGATCTTTACGCCACGATCATGGGCCTGGTGGTAAGGCTTGGCACCTTTAAATCCTGGCAAGAAAGAGTGATGAATGTTAATTATCTTTCCGGGCATCTTTGCACAGAAGTCTGAAGAGAGAATTTGCATATAGCGAGCCAGGACAACAAAGTCGATCTTGAGCTCATCGATGATCTTTAGAATTTCAGATTCTTGAGAAACCTTGGTCTGCGCCGAAATAGGAAGGTAATGAAATGGAATGCCATGTGATTCGACGAGCTCTTTAAGATCTTCGCGGTTAGAAATGACCATCGGAATTTCGACAGGAAGCTCGTCGAGTTCGCGGAGATAGAGCAGATCACGAAGGCAGTGGCTCTCTTTGGTGACCAAGATCAGTACGCGAGGCTTCTCTTCAGTTGGACGAATCTTTAACGCTGGTTTGAACTGGGTGAGCCCCGCCATCAGCGTTTTGCGAGCATCATCGATTCCTTGCGCAGTTTCAAAACGAGTGCGCATCACAAATGTATTTGTGGCGTGATCTGTGAACTGCTGATTCTCGATGATATTGCCTTGGCATGCCAAGACAGCCGAGGTCATGGCATGAACGATGCCTGGTTGATCCTCACATTGCAGAGTAGCGATGAGATCCATGCTCTAAGGGTAGAGGTCTCAGTGCTTTATGGTAAATCGCTTCAGGCTTTCGGGCGCCCACCAATTTCGTTCTCCGAATAAGCGCATCAAGGCAGGTACCAATAACCCTCGGACTATCGTGGCATCAAGAATTACCGCAAGGGCAACTCCAAATCCCATAGATTTAATTGAGGTCACCCCACTCAAGATAAAAGCGGCGAAGACAAATGCAAGAATCATGGCAGCTGCGGTAATTATTCGAGCCGAACGTTGCAGACCGATTGCAACCGCATCCTCATTAGATTTTCCAGCATCGTGCTCTTCACGGATGCGCGATAACAAGAAGACTTCGTAATCCATTGATAATCCGAAGACGACAACTGCAATCAAAATGACAATTGAGGTATCGAGCGTGCCGGTAACAGTAAACGAACCAACCAACCATTGCAGATTGCCATCAATGAAGACCCAAGTAAGAACACCCATAGTTGCCGTGAGTGAAAGAACATTGAGTATCACGGCCTTAATCGGCAAAATAATCGAACCTGTAAAGAGGAACAAAAGAATTAATACTGTAACGACAATCCACCCAAGTGCTAGAGGCAAAGTAGAGGCAATTCCATCTTGCGAATCTGTGTAATCCGCAGCAACTCCACCCACAAGTGTTCCCTCAGGTTCTTTGAGATCTCGGACTTTATGAATCAAATCCTGCGCTTCTGGTGTTCGAGGTAGCATTGAATGCACGGCGGTGATTTTCACGTCATCACCATATGTAATTGCTGGGTTTACAAGAACGATTCCAGGAACAGTTGCCAAGTTCGCTGAGTACTCTGAGATTTCTGAACTCTTACTAGCGCCACCAATAATGATTATCTCAATTGGATTACTAGTTTGCCCTGGAAAACGTTCTGCTTGAACTGCAGTTGCAATAGCTGCCGGATTATCAGCAGGCAAAGTACGTGAATCTGTCTGTGAAAACTTAGCGCCCGCCAATGGTGAAGCCAAGATTCCCAGGAAGATCAATGAAAGCAATGTGACACTTACTGGCTTGCGCATCACATAACGCGCAGTCTGTGCCCAGCGCCCGTCTTCTTTTGGAGTGATTGCAGATTTGCGAACGGTACCTTTATCAATTTTCTTTCCAACCATCGCCAGAATTGGTGGAAGGCCAAAGAGCGCGCCAACGACAGCAAGTGCGACAACCGATACACCTGCATAGCCAAATGATTGCAGGAATGGAAGTGGGAAAAAGATAAGTGACATAAGAGTTACGAGAACCGTGAGCCCAGAGTAGAAGACTGTTTTTCCAGCAGTTGCCATCATGGTTACAACCGAGTCTTCGACACTTTTTCCTTTACCCAACTCTTCTCTAAAGCGATTGACCATCAAGAGTGCGTAATCAATACCCAGACCTAAACCCATTCCAGTTGTGAGGTTTAAGGCATACACGCTCACATCAGTAATCAATGTAAGTAGGAAGAGCAATAAGAAGGCGCCCAATATTGCAAAGACACCAACAATCAATGGCATAGCGGATGCAGCGAGCGCTCCAAAGACTAAGACTAAAAGGAGAAATGTCAGCGGAATTGAAATTGATTCTGAGAGCTTGAGATCTTTACTGATCTTTTCAGTGAT
>WLDZ01000066.1 GCA_009704515.1 Actinomycetota bacterium | reverse complement strand
GTGGCTGCCATGGTGGTCGATTAAGGGTTGCATACCATCCGGGCGAAGAAGATACCCAGATTCCTGAACCAAAGGCATAGACGAAAACTAGAAGGATTCCGATTGCTGATGTAATTAATTTAAAGTCCATCACTCTTTGCCCCTTCTTTGACTGGATCCTGATACCAACGACCATAGAAAAGAGTTGAAGCAGCGCCAAGGGCAATGAACAATACTGGAACCCAGAGCGCCACATCAGAACCGTGGTTATCAAGGATCTTTCCGGTCCAAATAGAAGTAAATGCACCTGCAAGCGGAATGCCTGCAAAAATAAGAGCGATTGCTTCGGTCATATGCGAAGTCGGTATTCGTTTTTCGACAATAGCAATAGCGGTTGGAAATAGAGGACCCACACTTCCGCCCAGAAAGAAGTTAAGGACAAAGAGAACCGGAAGTGAATTGATGAATGGAAGCGGAATTGCGATTAAGGTAAAAATCAATAAGTTGATTCGAAACCTTACTCCCGCAGAGATTTTCCACTTTATAGCGCCATTTAGCAGGGCAAAAAACAATCCTCCAAGTGAACCCACGGCCAAGAGAACTCCTGGGATTGCTGGATAACCTTGTTCGCGACTGAATGCTACAAAAGCTAAGTTAATTGGTCCGAAACAACCTCCAATGAGAATAATTGGAATGGCTACGGCATGGATAGCGCGGTTTCCCATGAGTGGTGGATGCTCAGGGCGATGCAAAATTGGTGGAGTAGATTCCTTGTGAGTAAGAAGCAGGATTCCGCCAACTAAGAAGAAGGTGGTTGCAAGAATTAGCCCTGATGGTGGCGATACTGTTGAAATCGCAGTTGCCAATACCGGGCCAGCAACATAAACAAACTGATCTAGAGCACTTTCAAAACTATACGCAGTATTAACTTTTGCCTTGTTCTCTGCACCGACCATAGACATCCAACGGCGACGCGTGAAAGATCCGATTGAGACCGAAGTTGATTCAGCCGCGATGATGGCCACAAACCATGTCCAAATAGGAGCATCAAATGCAACTAACCCAATAAAAGTGAACATTGCAATTGTGCGTGCAGGTATCGCGATCTTTAGAACAAATTTCTGTCCGCGCTTATCAGATTGATTAGACCAAAAAGGCGTTGAAACAACTGTAGTTAGCGCCGCTACACCTGTAAGTGCACCGGCAACTGCGTATTGTTTTTCGGCACCAAGAACGATGAAGATAATCGCTAGCGAATCCATTCCGCCTGGCATGCGTGCAATTAAGCCAGAGAATGAAACTCTGAATGCTCCTGGGAGTCTTAAGAGTGACTTATAGGTCTCGAGCACGCAATGAAGTCTAGGTGTGCCTCACGGAATTGGAAGGCTTTAGAAGGCTCGAATTGGGCGAAGCGCGTTTGGAGTTCCTTTATCGTTGCCATAAATGCCACCATCGCCTCCAAACCATTCGATTAACGCGTTATTTGAATCTGATTCAGTTGAGGACCAATAGTCATCGAAGGCAGGATCGATGTCGACGGCCACACGGTTGATATATAGCTGAGTGAGCTCATCCAAAGAAGGGACAAACCAATCATTTAGATTGTTTGGACCTCTATAGGCACGCGCAGCTGTTACGGCACGACCTGCGGTGTTTCCGCCTCCCGCCTGATTCACAGCAGCGAGAGTATTTCTATATCCCGTTCCGATGACAGAACCTTGCGCACTTGCTCCGATAGCAGTGTTGATATTTCCTGACCAAAAGAGATTAACGTCTACCCAGGCATTAGCGCCACTAACGGGAGCAGCTTCAAGATATGTACAAGTCAAATTCATTGTCGGACCACAGGTAAATGGAGTTGATGCGACGTAGAAAATCTCTCCGCCACCTGGGCCAATACTTCCAACTCGATATATCTCTGCCTCATCTCCGCTTTCGATCGTGATTCGAAATACCGTTGATGAGAGCGCAACTGGCGTTATGAAGTTAGCAGTGAAGGTTCCTGCGCTCTGAGAGATTGTCATTCCAGTTGAAGCCATACCGAGAAGATAAGTACCGCCATCATTAATTACTACCGCTTTATTTGAAGATGTATTGAAAAGTGCTAACGGAGTGCTACTAGATGCTCCGTAAGCCTTGATAGTGAAATCTTTGTCGTTGCAAGAAGATGGGATATTTGAAACTCTTATGGATGAGAAGTAGAAATCTCCGCCGCCAGATACATTTTCAAAAGTTGAACGAGGGGTAAGAATGAGATCTGTCGACCCTGAACATGCGACAGTTTGTGTAATTCCTTGGCCAAATTCGACTGGCCCGCCAGAACTGAGGGAAATATTTGCGGCAAGTGTGGTTTGAATCAAGTATGCAGCCCCGACGAGTAAGAGAATAAAAGCAAAGACTGCGGAGGGCCTCTTCTTGTTGAAGTTTCTGTTTACTCCACCGAAATTTTCTAGATTGTAATTCGGCTCGCGGGATAGCTCATCAGACTTTGCCACTTACTATCCCTCCCGTTTTAGGCCGTAATAATATCGCTTGGGTAGGTGTCAACAAAAAGGTACAGAGCCTGCTGCCGCAGTGGTCCACATGGACAACTTGAAGGGCTAGCCCGACAGAATTGTTCAGATTCAGCCTGATTTTTGCTATATGAGAGAATCTGGCATGCGCGCCCGTGATGAGAAAGAAATCGCATGGGATGAGCTCTACCGATTTAGTGGTGAGCCCGAATCTCGGGTTCGTGCACCGCGAAAAAACTCTCGAGCGCTTCTGACTGTTGTGCTCCTGATGATTGGATCGACTTTTTTTCTCAAAGGCACTTTGGCGGCAAATATTTCACTTGGTTCGTCAAACTTTGAATTTGGTCAAGGCGTACAAGTCTTGACTGCGTGCTCTGGGGTGACTCCACTCACCGTCACGCCGATCGCAGACTTTGCTAATTCTCGTGGAGCAGGTTCTTTCTATTTTAAGTCATTTAAAATCTCCAATATCCCAGCTGAATGTGCAGGTGAATCCTTTACGTTAAATGCCTATGACAGTGCAACTTCGCCCGCGCTTTCTATTTTTGATACCACGACGAAAGATGTTGTGATTTATAACGACAGTGGAAATTATGTGAGTGCTTCTGGAGCAACCGTAACGCTTGTCACGCATTCGACATCTTCATTTACGGCAACCTTTACATCACCGGCAGCCCTAGCATTACAAGTAGCGAGAATTACCCTACAAAGTACCAAAGGAACTCCTCCATATGATTACAACTCCGTTGCCTTCACATCAAGTACTTATCTGACTCTTTCACCAGGAATCTCACCAGGTACAAGTCCTTTCAGTATCGAAGCCTGGATTAAGACCGACTCGTCATTTAACGGTGGCAATATTCTTGGTAACGCAAACGAGAGCGGAGGTTTGAGCTTTATCTTAGATAGTCCGACGCTTGCCCACATAGACGGTTATAACATTGGTGCTTATAACTACACCTTGCCATTTACCCTGCAACCAAACACTTGGTACCACATTGCGATAGCCCGAAATGGCTCTAATGCACAAACGGTATGGGTCAATGGAACTCGATCTACCACTGGCGTGCAAACCGATAGTATTAATTATTACGGAAAGGCAACCGGTATTAACTGGGCACATTGCACCTGGTGTGTAGCAGGCAGTTCTAAGTTTAACGGTGAGCGCATAAGCAACTTGCGGGTAATCGTAGGTAGCACTCCTTACGATCCGAATTCTTCAACAATTACCGTTCCTACGATGCCACTGGCAAATGTCACGAACACTAAGCTTCTATTAAACTTTAACAATAGCTCGTCGATGCTAGTTGATTCATCTGGCACTCAAACTTTGACAAATAACGGCGTCACTTTCCAATCGGGCCAATAGTTGCAATAAAATCAGCTGTTAATCAGAATTCTCACAATCGTCAGATTCTCTTCGGGCGAGCGAGATATCGTCCAATCGCCATTGGATGCCTCTTGATAGATATTGAAGCCCAAACCGCCTTGTGGATTGATTTCAAATTGCCCATTATCCGTACAGATTAAGACGAGTGTTCCATCGGCTGTGCGCTGAATTGAAAGCTTGATTGTGCTGGCTTTACCGTGTCGCACGGCATTTGAAATCATCTCTTCAACACAGTCCATTACTTGAGTAATTGTCTGTGGAGAAAATTGATACTCATCAATCTGAATCTCTGGATGAATTTCCACCAAACCATCCCACAGTGAAATCTTCTTGAGGACTTCAGCGTAGAGATCATCTACATTTCGATTGAGTTCTAGCTCAGGATTCTGCAGCATCTGAAGAATCTCATCAATGATTTCTTCGGTTCGTGCAGACTCACCATTCTTCACCGCCAGCTTCAAACTTCCTGATAGAGATACAAGGGAGCTTTGCAAATTACCGTGAATGTATTTAGCGCAGACACTGGTAATTCGAGCTATCTCATTATTGACAATCTTCTCTTTGTCAACGCCTTCTCGGTACTGGCTCTGAAGAGAATCCTCCATCTCCTGGAAGGTAATTTTTATGAGCAGAGCTACATAACCGAGAAATGACATCACTAAAGCAAGTATGAAATATGAGAAGAAATAGAAGTTCGAACCTTGAAAACTTAAGCCCATAAATTGCGATCTATCGAGAATCTCGAGAAAGATAGGAGGAGCTATTGCTGTAGACAGGACGGAAGAGAGGGAGAGGAATCGAAGGTTAATTTCAGAATTCTTCGACAGATAAGCGTGAGCTTTCAAGACTCCAAAATTTGAGATGAAGATTACTGAGACATTGATAATCGTCAGTGTTAATCCTGAATTTCTAGATATGTAACCAGCACAAAAAAGCGAAACGATAAGTGAATATGGAAAGGCATCAAGGATTGGATTAAACCTAAGTGCGGATGGAAAACTGACAAACTTACGGAGTCGGCCCCAAAATGGAACAGCCTTCTCAATTTCTCCAAGATTCGCTGCGAAACTCATATCATCCTGAATTGAGTGCGATAAGTCGCGAAAAGTCTTGGTCGCTATGTTGGAAACTAGTTCTGGAACCGCTTCTCTCGAAGAAGACTCGCTTAAATGTCGATCTAGAATCTCTCTAGCTTCAAGAGCAGTGACAGAGAGTTTCTGTTGGATTGATCGATAAAAAGAACTCGTTAGAAATTGAAAGACCATTGACTGCTTGAATTTAAGCTGATCCTGACTCAAAAGTCTTGCCTTTATCTGAGATTCTTGCTCTTTGAACTTTCTAAGGCTGTTATTTGCTGTCGACATGCTGGGTAGCCAAAGTGCCCCGACAACTGATGCGCTAGCGATTCGACCAGCCAGTGTCGCTTGATGGTCAAGACTAAATAGGGATGCAAGTTGATGAACAACTAATCCCCCGATAGCGCCACCAGTGCCACCAATCAAAATCAGGTCATATATTTTTGTGCGATAGCGCTTTACAAGTAGGTACCTAAATGAGCTCCAATAGAGATAGGTAGTCAAGACCGCAATCGCTTTAGTTGCATACCAAAGAAGTGCCGACCTCAATGAAGAAATTGAATTCCTTTCAATGAGAACAGCTGGAATTGAGCCAATAAGGAAGAAGACCCCGAGGTATCGCAGGTTTATTCGACATCGGCTCTTTAAATAATCAATGAATCTAAAGCGTGCTTTTGAGATCAAGTTATTTTTCCCGTTAATTCTTGGTAGAACTTGGCAAGGAGAATTCTTTGGTTAATCTCATTGGAGTACTCAATATCAATTTTCTTGGATAAGCGACTAATGGCAGTCTCTACTGATTTTGGAGTGATTGACTTGATCTTGCCAATTTGTGAATTGCTATGACCTTCCCAAACTAGGCGCAAAAGATTTATCTCAGAATCGGTGAGCTCGTGAGAATTTGATTTAGAGATCTCGGCCGAACCATCATGGTGCCGCGATTGCAGCAAACTCTGGATAAGAATTTCTGCATCTGTAACCTCTGATT
>WLDZ01000065.1 GCA_009704515.1 Actinomycetota bacterium | reverse complement strand
TCATTAGCGCTTCAGTAAAAAAGATTTCGAGCGCTGGAGGTCCTCTGTCTGAGCAATATGCTGCAGTAAAACCTCACCTTGTAGGAGAGGGCCTGCGCAATCTCTCTCGAAATTTAGACCGTTCGAGATTAGATGACACTTTACAGAAATCTTTTCAGAAGAATCGAAATTCATTTTTTCTCTTCTTGCAGCAATTTCGGATTCTCTCTGCTTCGATTGTCCAAAGTACTCCTTTGCACGCACGCTCTTATGCTTTTGTCCTGATTGCTTTGGTAACACCACCGTATATCAACTTTTATTCTTTCATTGAGTTTTTAATCTCGTATCCAATTCTTGTCATTGCTGTGTTTGCCCTCTCTCGCTTCATTGTTAAAACTCAATCTGGAAAGTCATCTAACGCTCTAAATAAAGCTTCGATACTGATTTTCCTCACAGGTCTACTGCCTTTTGTTTTTAACTCCATTGGGCAAGCGATTTATCACGATCCGCAAACACAGTTTCCGATCTATATCACTGCACTGATTCTTCCACTCGTATATTTTGTGGCGATGGAACTCTTGCAGGTGCTTAGGCCAAGCGCGTTAAACCTAATTCGTAGCGATGAACTTATGGCTAGTGATAACTTGCAGAGCAAGGTTCAAGATGTGGTGAGAGAAGAATTTACAAAGAACTTATCGCATGAGTGGGCGGTATTCATCCATGGAAAGGTCCTCACTCGACTGGCTGCAACTTCACTCAAGCTTGATGCTGCTGCCCGAAATGGTGACGTTGGTACGTATAACGAGACGGTCGACTCTTTACTCTCATTATTGAGCAACCCGGATGCAGACTTTGATGATGCATCCGTAGATCTTCAGAATGAGATTGCATCGCGATTAGATCCCTGGAGAGGGCTGTTGGATATCACTCTGCAGATAGATCCAGAGATCGCTTCTCTTCATAGCCCTCGCGTACGTGATATCGGGCAAGTGATTGAGGAACTTATCTCAAACTCAATTCGACATGGAAGAGCTGAACGGATCAACTTGCGTGTGGCTCGATCGAGTACGAAAGATATTGAAATCATCGCACTCGATAATTCGATAATTCCTCCACCTGAATCGCAGAGAAGGAGCGGCCTAGGTACTCGAATCTTTAACTTAGCCTCAGACGGTAGATGGTCGTTATTGCGAGTAGAGAACGCGACAGAGTTTAGATTGACGATGGGCCTTGGGGTTTAAAGCAGTTACCGGAAAGTTTTAGTCCAGTTGACTATGAGTCAGTCAGTTACCCAGATTCCATACTAAAAATGATTAGTTAGGGTCACCTAGATGATGTGGTGAAACATAGAAAGTTTCGCTTTTGTAATTGCACTGAACGTTATTGCCTCGTTTGATATCTTCAACGCTAAAGTCTTTTTCAACAGTTAAAAAGGTGCCTCTTGATATTGCTCCCGACTCAATAATCACGGCAGCTTGACCCTTCTTCCACATTGGACTTTTGACCTCTACGAGATGTGTTGAAGTAATGTCATATAAACTTCCCTGAAAGTTACAGGAGACTGTGTAACCTTTTTCCCGATCACTTTGTGAAAAATCACGGACGACTGTTACTTTTTTTCCTTTGCTAATGGCTCCACTCGCTGTTAACTCAAGAATTTGGCCTTTAACCCAATCACTCATGGAATATCCTTATCTTCAGACTTGTCTATAGGTTTCATGAAGTTCGCACTTCAACCTTTGAAAATGGATCGTAGACTCCATGTCAGTGGAATTCAATAGGTTCAAAAAATGTTTGACTGGCTATCCAGCCTAAGAACTAACTAGTAACCCTGATTCCTTTAAGAATCGCGAAGGCAATCCGCGATATGAAATGTGAAGATCGACCTTAGCTCGCGTCATTCCCACGTAGAAAAGGCGGCGCTCTTCGGCAACAACTGAATCAGATGTTCCAGTTGATCCAGTTTCTAGCGGCAAGATTCCCTCTGAAGCGCCCATCAGAAAAACGCGCTCCCATTCGAGTCCCTTTGCCGCATGCAAGGTGGCAAGAGTGACAACAGGCATTGTGGGTGGATTGTTCTGTGTCACGCGATCTTCGACCTCACGTAAAAAGCCACGGAGAGTCTTTGGAGTAAAGCCATCATCGCTATCGAGTTCACGACCGAGATGAAGAAGGGCTGCGATTCCATCAATACTTTCGCCAGTCAAATATGGCTGAGCGATGGTGCGAAGTTCATCAATCCAGGTAGCGCCTTCAGTAGGAAGAACAGAAGCTTGGCGAACTTGCTTAAGGAAATCTCGGACATCTTGGCGCTCAAAGAAACGTTCAGTGCTGCGCACTTGATATGGCAGCCCCTTGCTATTCATCGCACGTTCCACGCCTTTGAGTTGGCTATTGGTGCGCGCCAAAATCGCAATCTCCTGTGGCGCAGTCCCCTCACTTAATAGCGCTGTGATTTGAGTAAGAATTCCTGTGATCTCTGCGCTCTCATCCTTATAACCATCAACGCTGGGATGCAGGCCATGATCGTTGCTCGCGGTGAGTTCTTGACCCATAGATGAGTTACGTAGCAAGGCATTTGCGGCGAATGTGATTTCCGGTGTTGATCGGTATCCAGTACTCAGACGAATAACCTCTGCCTCTGGAAAGCGCTGGGTAAAGGTATTGAGGAAAACTGGTGTTGCACCAGCGAATGAGTAGATAGTTTGTGCTGGATCTCCCACAACACAGATATCTTTTCGACTTCCAAGCCAAGCGTTAATCAAACGTTGCTGGATCGGTGAGATGTCCTGGTACTCATCGACTGTGAAGTAACGATATTGATCTTGTACACGCTCCCGCACTGTGCGCTCTTCCTCTAACATCGCAGAGGTCAGCAGAAGTACATCTTCGAAGTCGATAGCGAGCTCTTGTTTTTTAAGGCTTTCGTACGCGACATAGATTGCGGCGATATGTTCTGCCTTTACTCGTGGCTTCATCTGACGAGCATTAACTTGATCAAGATAATCAATCGGTGCGACCTGTGAAACTTTGGCCCACTCAATCTCGGTTGCGATATCGCGCATAGTCTCGCGCGAGGTGACGCGGATTTCGCCAGTCAGGTCCGCGCGATTAACCGCCTCTGTCAGAAATGGTGTCTTGCTATTCATTAAATCTGGGGTGCGACCGCCAAAAACTGTGGGCCAGAAATAGATCAATTGCTTAAGAGCAGCGGAATGAACTGTGCGCGCTGCAACAGTGGGAACGCCAAGTGAGCGAAGACGTGTGCGCATTTCACCTGCAGCGCGAGCTGTAAATGTAAGCGCCAAAACTTTGCTGGGATCCATTGTCCCAATCGCTGCGGCGTAGGCAATGCGGTGCGTGATTGCGCGAGTTTTTCCAGTACCTGCTCCCGCAATTACGCAGACAGGGCCACGTGTAGCAAGGGCTACTGTGCGCTGATCTTCATCGAGTGCGGCCAGGATCTCTTCTGCGCGAAGGCTTGGCTCTTCTCCACCAAGTTTGGGAGTTACCTCCATGTCTCACCACCCTGGGCAGTCTCACCCAGCCATCGTTCAATCATCTTACGTGCAACCGAAATTCTTGGTGGAAGTAAGAGTGTGCCAGCTTTAGCTTCTGCACGAAGTTGATCGCGAGTAAACCACTTTACCTCTGTGATTTCTGTGCCATCTGGTCGCGCTGCCTCTGGGAAATCTGTCACTGCATCGAATGAAATCATGATTGATGCTGGGAAGGGCCACGGTTGTGAACCAAGATAGCTAATCTCTCGAACACTTACACCAGATTCTTCAAAGACTTCACGTGCTACACATTGTTCAAATGTTTCACCAGGCTCGAGGAAACCTGCAAAACATGAGAAACGTCCCTCTGGCCATACCGGTTGGTGGCCCAAGAGAATGCGGTCATCGTTATCGCGGATCAGAACAATGACTGCACTATCTGTACGTGGATGGTGCTGGCTCTTATCAACATCGCAGACACGAACTGCGCCACCAAGATCTACTCGAGTTGGCGCACCGCACTTGGCACAACATGGATGCGCGCGATGCCAATTACTTAAGGCAACTGCGTGTAAAGCTAGTTCAACATCGATAGCTGAAAGTGCTGCCCCGACATCACGTAGAGTTGTAAATCCAACTTTCATCTCATCATCAGTTTTTGCAACGCTCCACTGTGTATCCCACGCGAAGTAAGGATCGCCAGTGACTGCATCAAGGCCGAGAAAATAACGTGAGCCTTCTTTAAATTCACCGCTAGCAATCAATGCGGCAACACGATCGGCGTTTAGGTATCCCTCTGCACCGATTCGCCCTTGGGCAATCTGCAGAATCTGCGCCTTCGACCAGAGTAGATCCAGAGTTGCGGGGTTTTCACGCAGGTGGCTGGAGCGGTCGATCCGTGACGGCTGGCTATTGATCGCGCTCATAAGGGGCAACGGTACTAGCCTGCTCGCTATGCGCATTACCTCGTGGAATATCCTGCATGGAATGGCTATTCCGCCAGCAGCCAAAGGCGTAAAGCCAACCTCGCTATCGGATGCCGGCCAGAAGATTGCTGCCGAGCTAGCGCCGAATGTGATTGGTGTCCAAGAGTGTGACTATGCGCTGACACGTTCTGAAAATGTAAATCAAATTGCAGAGATTGCAACAAGTATCGGTGCCCCGTACTTTGCATTTGCTTCGTGCATTATCGGCACTCCTGGTGAAACCTGGCGAAAGTTAGACGACGGCGATCAGAGAATTATCACCAACACTGATTCGTCTTCGCATGAAGGTAGTTATGGAATTGGCATCGCATCCAAGATTGAAGTCTTGCAATGGCATCGTCTTGATCTTGGCAACTCACCCATTGGTGCACCGCTATTGATTCCAGGAGATGAGAGCGGTCCTGGAAAAGTTCGTCCAATCTATATTCGCGATGAACCTCGCGTGGCACTAGCTGCAACTCTGGCAAATGGATACACCGTCATCAATACTCATCTTTCGTTTGTGCCAGGATTTAATCTGCGCCAATTAAGAAAGCTAAAGCGTTGGGCGATTGAACTTGAGAAAGAAACGCGCACGATCGCAATCATTATGGGAGATCTGAACTTGCCAAAGAATCTCCCAGTAGTTGGCTCGCAATGGAAATCACTTGCAACACAGGCGACATATCCAAGTTGGGGTGCCAAGATTCAATTTGATTACATTTTGAGTAAAACCCCTCTTACCTCGCAGTACCTACCGACTGTCTTATCTGGAGTTAGTGATCATCTCCCGCTATCGGTGGAGATTACGCAGTAAAAGTTTTAGAGTTTGCTTTGCTCACTAGGCGCTGAATTGGTCTAAGAGAGCAATCAACTCTGCTTCACTCATGAGATCGGCAGGGCGATCGGTCACCGATGTTGGAACGTAATGGAATGCAGCGCTAACGCCATCAACTGAAATACCTTGAAGCGTTGCCCACGCTAAGCGATAGACAGCGAGCTGAATAGCAGCTGATTTTCCTAGCTTTTTAGAGCCCGTCTTCCAATCCACGACTTCGTAGCGATCGCCATCCTTATAGACAGCATCTATGCGACCACGGATAAGAACACCGGCAATGACGGTCTCAAAGGGAACTTCAACTGCATGTGGTGTGCGATCTGCCCAAGAACTTGCAAACCAGGCACCCTTGAGGTCTTCTAACTTTTGGTCTGCTTCAAGCGGCTCGAGTTGATCGAAATCTTCATCATCAAAGAGAGTAGAGACGTTAAAGTGTTTTTCGATCCATAAGTGGAATGCTGTTCCGCGACGTGAGAATTCATCACTTGCTCGTGGCATTGGTCGACGAATTGCAAGCGCGAGTGCTTCTGGATCTTCATAAAGTGCAATCAAGGTAGATGTCGCCATTCGTGGAGGAAGTGCAACGGCCGATACTGCGCTCTTATACATATCAAATTCGTTAATGATCGCTTGCGTATCACGAGCCCATGATGCGATCTCATCAATACCGTCACTTGCTTGGATCAAGTCGCCAGAAGAGATTGGTGA
>WLDZ01000064.1 GCA_009704515.1 Actinomycetota bacterium | reverse complement strand
GACTCGATACCGTTGAGGCGAATGTGAGCCTTGGCCATCCAATTGATGCTCGTGAATGGCACGATGCTATTGAAATACTCCATCTCCTAAGTGTTTCGGATTTAACTTTGCTGACGAATAATCCCGAGAAAGTCTCTGCGCTCAAGAACGCTGGGTTTGGTGTTAAGCAAATGAATCTTGATACAGAGGTACATGAGTTCAATCGTCAATATATAGAGACTAAGCGAGCAAAGCTCGGACACGAAAGAGGAGAAAAGTAATGGCCGGTCACGCACCAGATTTCGCTATCGAAAAACATCCAAAGGCAGAAGTTGCCATCATCTCCTCATCATGGCATCTCGACATTTGTGATGCCCTGATTGATGGCGCAAAGCGCGCACTTAAGAGCGCAGAAGTTAAGCGAATAGAAGTCTTCTATGTGCCAGGATCATTTGAGATTCCACTCGCCGCACAACGCGCATTTGAATCAGGTTTTGATGCCGTAGTTGCTGTTGGGCTTGTCCTTAAAGGAGAGACCCCACACTTTGATTATGTGTGCCAAGGGGTAACTCAAGGCGTAATGGATGTGCAGTTAAAGTTTTCAAAGCCAATTGGTTATGGGGTTTTAATGTGTGACAATCTCGAACAAGCCATTGCTCGCTCTGGTGTTTCGGGCAGCAAAGAAGATAAGGGTTTCGATAGCGCCATTGCCGCTCTCGCTCTTCTCTAGCCTCATCTTCGAAAACCGTTTGTTTTTGCGTGATATTTGCCATAATCGATAGAATTCTTGCAAATATAGGCGAGGGGGTTAAACTTCCCTCGTGACCAACTCATCCGCTGGAGCAGCCTTTCGCAAGGCCCTCGCCGAAGAGAGCCCGCTTCAGATAGTCGGGGCCATAAATGCCAACCACGCCCTGCTTGCCCAGCGAGCTGGCTACCGAGCAATCTATCTATCAGGTGGTGGGGTTGCAGCCGGATCGATGGGAATTCCAGACCTTGGCATCACCACACTTGAAGATGTTCTCACCGATGTTCGTCGCATTACCAATGTTTGCCCACTGCCCTTATTAGTTGATGCCGATACTGGTTTCGGAACATCCGCCTTTAATATCGCACGGACCGTTAAAGACTTAATCAAAGCTGGTGCAGCAGCAATGCACATCGAAGACCAGGTTGGCGCAAAGCGTTGTGGTCACCGCCCCAATAAAGAGATTGTCTCTACATCAGAAATGGTTGATCGCATTAAAGCTGCTGTCGATGCCCGTACAGATGAGAATTTTTCAGTGATGGCTCGTACAGATGCAATCGCTGCAGAGGGCATCGAAGCGGCTATTGAGCGAGTGCATGCTTACATTGAAGCCGGAGCAGATTTAGTCTTCCCTGAAGCAATCAGAACTCTTGAAGATTATAAGAAGTTTAGTAGCGCAGTATCTAAGCCGATACTTGCAAACATCACCGAATTTGGACTCACTCCGTTATTTACTCGCGATGAACTAGCCGCACAAGGTGTAGCAATGATTCTCTATCCGCTCTCAGCATTTAGGGCGATGAACAAGGCAGCAGATAATGTCTACCAAGCTATTCGTCGCGAAGGTACTCAATCGGGTGTAATCGAAACGATGCAGACCCGCGAAGAGCTTTATCAGAGCATCGATTATTACAAGTATGAAGAAGCGCTAGATAACTTACTTGGCGACAAGTAAGAGTTCGTGAAAGGGGAGTGCCGTGGTTGAATTTAAACCGAAGAAATCTGTTGCTTTATCGGGAGTTCCCGCAGGCAATACTGCACTCTGTAGCGTAGGTAAGAGTGGAAACGATCTTCACTATCGTGGTTTTGATATTGCAGACCTTGCATCACATTGTGAATTTGAAGAAGTTGCTCACCTGCTTATTCATGGCGCTCTACCCACTCGTACTCAACTAGATGCATACAAGGCCAAACTTAAGACACTTCGCGGGTTACCAGCTTCCGTCAAAAGCGTCCTAGAACAGATTCCCGCCACTGCTCATCCAATGGATGTAATGCGTACCGGTGTTTCAGCGCTCGGGTGCGTCACGCCAGAAAGTGCTGACCATAACGAGGTTGCAGCAAAAGAGATTGCCGACAAGTTAATTTCCTGCCTTGGTTCGATGCTTGTTTATTGGTACCACTTCGCAAATAACGGAAAGCGCATTGAAATTGAAACCAACGATGATTCAATCGGTGGCCACTTTCTCCATATGCTTCATGGCCAGGCGCCAAGCAAGCTCTGGGAAGATTCAATGCACGCCTCACTTATTCTCTATGCTGAACACGAATTTAACGCCTCTACATTTACCGGCCGTGTAATCGCAGGTACCGGATCAGATATGTATTCAGCAATTACTGGTGCAATCGGCGCCCTACGCGGTCCAAAGCATGGTGGCGCAAATGAGGTCGCACTTGAAATTCAAGAACGTTACTCATCACCAGATGAAGCTGAGGCAGATATTCGTGCACGCGTTGCCAATAAAGAAGTTGTCATTGGTTTTGGTCACCCGGTCTATACAGTTTCAGATCCGCGTAATGAAATCATCAAGAAGATTGCCCTTGAACTCTCAGAAAATCAAGGCAATACCCAGCTTTACGCAATTGCCGAACGAATCGAATCCGTTATGTGGGAAATTAAGAATATGTTCCCTAACCTGGATTGGTTCTCAGCAGTTTCTTACAATCAGATGAAGATTCCAACTGCATTCTTCACGCCAATATTTGTGATTGCTCGTACAACCGGTTGGGCAGCGCATGTCGTAGAACAGCGTATCGATAACAAAATTATTCGCCCAAGTGCAAATTACACAGGTCCAGAAGATCAACAGTTCATCCCAATAGAGAAGCGATAGGTGCCATGTCAGCCCATATAACAAAGTCCAACGTTCCCTACGATAAAGAGATTATCGATATCGTCGACTATGTACTCAACTATGAGATTAAGTCACCAGTTGCATACGAGACTGCTTGGAACTGTTTCATGGACACTTTGGGTTGTGGGCTAGAAGCACTTGAATATGAAGCCTGCACCAAGTTGCTTGGTCCAGTTGCACCGGGACTTACAGTGGCAAATGGCGTGAAAGTTCCCGGAACAAATTATGAGCTCGACCCAGTACAAGGAGCTTTCAATATTGGCGCGATGATTCGCTGGTTAGATTTCAACGACACATGGCTAGCCGCAGAGTGGGGCCATCCATCAGATAACTTAGGTGGAATCCTTGCAACAGCTGATTGGCTATCTCGAACTTCAAGCAAGAAGTTCACCGTCGGAGATGTTTTTACCGCGATGATTAAAGCTCATGAGATTCAAGGCTGTATTGCTCTAGAAAACTCATTTAATAAGGTAGGTATTGACCACGTTATTTTAGTAAAGGTTGCATCGACAGCTGTTGTTGCCCAGATGATGGGTCTTACCCGCGATCAAATTCTTGCAGCCGTTTCACTTGCTTGGGTTGATGGCCAATCACTTCGTACTTATCGCCACTTCCCAAATGCCGGTTCACGTAAATCTTGGGCTGCAGGAGATGCCACATCACGCGCGGTTCGTTTGGCGCTGATTGCTTCAACTGGTGAGATGGGTTACCCAACTGCGCTGACTGCAAAGATTTGGGGATTCTATGACTCTTCATTCCGCGGCAATCACTTTAAGTTCCAGCGCGAATACGGCACATATGTAATGGAGAACATCCTCTTTAAAATTTCTTTCCCTGCAGAGTTCCACTCACAAACTGCAGTTGAGGCAGCGATGACACTTTACGGTCAGATGCAGGCTGCTGGAAAAACCGAAGGTGATATCAAGAAGGTCACAATTCGTACCCACGAGGCATGTATTCGAATCATCGATAAGAAAGGTCCACTCAACAATCCAGCTGACCGCGATCACTGTATTCAGTACATGGTCGCTGTTCCACTGATTTTCGGTCGTCTTACTGCGCGTGATTACGAAGAAGATATTGCGGCAGATCCACGTATCGATGTGTTACGCGAGAAGATTCTCTGCGTAGAAGATGCTAGCTATACCGCTGATTATCACGATCCTGAGAAGCGCTCAATCGCCAATGCCATCACTATTGAATTTAACGACGGTTCAATTCTTGGAGAAGAAGCTGTCGAATATCCAATCGGACATGCTCGCCGCCGCACCGAAGGAATCCCACTGCTTATCGAGAAATTCAAGATAAACCTTGCTCGAATCTACGACAAGGAACAGCAGGATAAAATCCTTGCACTCTCATTAGATTACGAGAAGCTCTCAAAGACTCCGGTTAATGAATATATGGATCTTCTCGCCAAGAAATAGAGTTACTTAGCTGCGAAATGGTGGCTGCGGCACTAACTCTTCATGAAGCGGTGGATTAGCAGGAAGTGAAGCGTTGAGCTGATCAACATCTGCTGCTGTCAGCTTCACACTTAAGCCTGTCAATGAATCAAGAATTGATTCTTTTCGAGTAGCTCCAGGAATTGGAATTGATACTGGATTAGTCGCTAGATGCCACGCAATTGCAATTGCAAATTTCGAAACGCTATGACGAGCAGCAACTTCCTCAAAAGCGCCAAATGAAGCATTCTCTAAGCTGGCTGCATTGTCGATGCCACCGAGAGGTGACCATGGCAAGAATGCGATTCCGTGCTCATTACAAATATCTACTACATCTGCCCAGGCGCGTGATCGCGGAGACCATTCATTTTGAACCGAAACTAGGCCGCCTTGCGCTGGAGTTCCACCAATTTTAATTGCGCGGCGAAGTTGTTCGGCGTTGTAGTTACTTACGCCAATGTTCTGCACGATGCCGTGTGCCTTTAACTTCATGACGTTCTCGAATTGTTCTTCGAAAGGCATAAAGTGATTAAGACGGTGATGTTGCCATAACTTAATTGTGCTCAGCCCCATCTTCGCAGCTGAAGCTTCAACGGCGCGATATAGATAATGCTCTGATGCATCTCGTCCTGATTGTCCAAACCAGTTTCCTTCAAGTGGAGCGCGAGTGATTCCACCCTTTGTGGCGATGACAATCTCTTCTTTCTGAGCGACTGTGCCTTTCCAGGATCGCACAGCTTCGGCAACCAAAATTTCATTATGGCCAACAGAGTTCCAGGTTGGCGCATAGATATCAGATGTATCTAGGAGGCGAACCCCAGCATCGAGGGCGGCATGAATAACATCGAGTGCCTTGTCGCGTTCATCAAGAATCCAGGCCTTGCTTGGTGGCATGCCGGACATAGGCATACAGCCGAGGCCGATCGCTGGAACTGAATATGGACCGAGTGTGCGCATTTGAGTCATGTGGGAAGTATGACGATTGAACTGTTAAAGTGCCATAGATGAGCGAGATGTCGGCCGAGGTTCGCAACGCCCTTGATGCAGCCATTACTGCCATTGGCGGTAAGGCTCGCGATGGTCAGATTGAGATGGCCGAAGCTGTCGCAAATGCATTGACAGATCGACATCACTTAATGGTCCAAGCTGGCACAGGAACCGGTAAATCTCTCGCTTATTTAGTTCCCGCTCTCGTTCATGGGCGAAAAGTTTTAGTTGCCACTGCAACGCTGGCCTTGCAACGTCAATTAGTTGAGCGCGATTTACCTGCCGTTGTTCCGGCACTTGAAAAAGTCTTAGGTCGTGAAATTACTTATGCCATTTATAAAGGTGTCGGTAACTACATCTGTCTGGCGAAGATGAACTCTGAAGAACCTGATCCTGATGGCGAGATTTTACTAGAAGCTTCATATCTCGAAAAAGATGCAAAGCGCTTACATGCTTGGGCGCGAACTCCAGGAGTATCGGGCGATCGCGATGATGCACCTGAAGTTGATCGGCGTGTGTGGGCGGCTAATTCTTTATCGGGGCGCGAATGCGTCGGTGCAGATTCGTGTGCTTGGGGAAGCGGTTGCTTTGCAGCAAACGCTAAGGCTAAAGCGCAGACAGCAGATGTAGTTGTCACTAATCACACCTTGCTTGCCATTGAGATCGTAGATTCACATCCAATCTTGCCCGAACGCGATGCGGTGATTC
>WLDZ01000063.1 GCA_009704515.1 Actinomycetota bacterium | reverse complement strand
GCTGTGCGCTGGTTTGAATTAACTGGCAACGATGGCAAAGGGCTACGTATTGATCTCGATAAGCCACTGCAAGTTTCTACAACACCGTATCGCGCCAATGATTTAGCTGATACCACTCACAATATCGATATGACACCTTCAGGAAATGTTGTTGTTAATATCGATGCAGCACATCGCGGAGTCGGAACAGCATCATGTGGGCCAGATACGCTTGCTAAATACCTTGTCGGTGGCGGTACTTACACATTTAACTGGACTGTGCGCGGTATATAGCTAACTGGATCTAGTTAGCTGGTGGCCAAGAAATTGGTGCAGGGTATTTAGCGCTCCGGTTATCACCGGAGGATTTTCCTTGTATGCGACGCCATATCCAGGGCAGCGCAAAGAGGAAGAACCATAAAACCCCTATATAACGCTCCTTTAGCCATGGGGTCTTCTTCGCTGGAGGCAGCGGAATTCGCCATGCGGGATTAGATGGATAACCCAAGACTTCGAGAACGCCTTGCGATACTCGCCAATGTCCTTCAGCGTTTAGATGCAAGCGATCAAATGCTAAGAAACGGCTATCTTTAAAGAAATCTAAATCATTTGCATCAGAGATAATCGCGCCGACTTCCTGGCCAACCTCTCGAATCGCTTTATTAAATTCTGCAAAGCGTTCCTTCCAAATCTTGGAACCACGACCTTTGTTGCCGGTATCTTCTAGAACAGTAAAGAGCAGAATCGTGGCACCAGATTTTGAGAGTTCGCGAACCGCCTGTTGATATTTTGCAATAGATGCACGCGCGTCATAGCCAGGGCGAATCGCATCATTGGCGCCGGCATGAAAAGTAATCAGCGTTTCTGGGCCTTCTATATAGGTAAGTGCGACTGGAACCTGATCATTGATAACTTGGCTCAGTAATTTTCCGCGAATTGCTAAATTTGCATAGGTGAAGTTTTGACTATGCATGGCCATCTCATCTGCAACGCGATCGCCCCATCCGCGATATTGACCATCTATGATCTCGTCGGTCATACCTTCGCTGAAGGAATCTCCACAGATTATCAACCGGTTGTAAATCATCTAACTATCCTTTTCGGCGCTGCTCATCTATCCAGAAGAGTGAGATAGAAGTCGCTACAGAAGCGTTTAGTGATTCAGTTGATGAGCTGATTGGAATCGAGACTATGAGATCGCACTTTTCGCGAGTTAGACGCGCTAATCCCTTACCTTCAGATCCGACGATAATCATTAGATCTTCGTTGGCAACTTTCATTTCACTCAAAGTCACATCTGAATCTCCATCAAGACCGATAACGAACATGCCACGCTTTTTCGCATCATCGATTGTGCGAGCTAAATTTGTAACCTGTGCAATCGGCAAGCGCGCTGCTGCTCCTGCAGATGTTTTCCAGGCAGAGGCTGTCATAGCTGCTGCTCTACGCTCAGGAATAATGATTCCAGAGGCTCCGAAGGCTGCAGCACTTCGCGTTACAGCACCGAGATTTCGTGGATCAGTTACTCCATCGAGCGCCACAAGGAGCATCGGTGATTTTGAGCGGCTGCAGATCTCTTCATAACTTGAATATTGAAATGGCTTGATTCCGAGGATGATGCCTTGGCTATTTGGTGCAATAGTTTCCAGCTGTGCACGGTGCACTTCTTTAATCTGTAGCCCGTGATTAAGTGCAAGCTGTAGTGACTCTGCAATGCGATCGTCGATATCAACACCACGCGCAACCATAATTTCAGTTGCCGGAACACTTTCGCGAAGCGCCTCTAGCACTGCGTTGCGACCTGAGACGATTTCACCTTTAGGCATCTCTGACTTTGGCATGCGAGCTGCCGCAGGGCGCTTCTCAGTTGATTTTTCGGCGCGCTTCTTCGCCTTATGAGCTGCGTGATACGGACGGTCTTCTGCCTTTGGTGTCGGGCCTTTGCCTTCTAAGCCACGTTTGCGATTACCGCCAGATCCAGCCGATGGACCTTTCTTAGATTTACGAACTGCGCCACGAGGTTTTGAATTTCCAGCCATTATGAGCCACTTCCTTCAGTCTTCTGTGAAATCGACCATCGTGGCCCTTGCGCGGTATCTTCAATAACAATTCCTAGAGCTTTAAGGCCATCGCGAATTGCATCTGAACTTTCAAAATCTTTACGGATACGAGCAGCTTCGCGTTGTGCCAACGCTAACTTGATTGTTCCATCTAGAGCTTCAGTAATTTCATCACTCGTACCTTGTGATGCATACACGGCATCAAATGGATCGCAACCTAAAACTTCGAGTGCGCCGCGAATCTCATCTGCTGATTGTGCAACTGTTGTCATATCTCCTGATGTAATTGCAGAGTTTCCGAGGCGTAACGCCTCAGATATTGAAGCTAAGGCGGTTGGCACCGCTAAATCATCGTTCATAGCATCGCTAAAAGCCTTGCCCACCACTGGTGTTGGCACTTTACCCAACAACTCAACAGAGCGATTTAAGAAAGCTTCGATTCGGCGGAAGTTTGTCGATGCTTCAGCAAGTGCTTCATGTGAGAACTCGAGCATTGAGCGATAGTGGGCAGAACCCAAATACCAGCGAAGTTCAATTCCACGAACTGTTTTAAGAAGTTCATGCACCTGAAGTGAATTACCTAAAGATTTTGACATCTTCTCACCTGATGCTGTGACCCAAGCGTTATGCATCCAGCGAGCTGCAAATCCATAACCAGCCGCCTCTGATTGGGCAATCTCGTTCTCATGGTGAGGAAAAATTAAATCGAGTCCGCCGCCGTGGATATCAAAGCTCTCGCCGAGATATGCCTTGGCCATCGCAGAACATTCGAGGTGCCAACCAGGGCGGCCCGCGCCCCATGGTGTTGGCCAAGAAGGATCTCCTGGCTTGGCTGCTTTCCAGAGTGCAAAGTCTCTAACATCTCTCTTATATGTTTCATCCGCATCTGCAGCTGGTATTAAATCATCAAGCTTCTGACGTGAAAGAGTTAAATACGATTGTAGTTTGCGAACTTCAAGATAGACATCGCCGTTACCGGGTGCATATGCGGCGCCTCTTTCAATCAGCAACTGCATGAGCTCAATCATCTGAGTGACATGGCCGGTTGCACGCGGCTCATATGTTGGTGGCAAAACATTAAGGGCTGCATAAGCATCAGTGAAGGCACGTTCGTATTTCATGGCAACTGCCCACCAGGGTGATTCTTCGTGGACTGCCTTATGCAAAATTTTGTCATCAATATCTGTGACGTTACGAATAAATGTGACGTTGTAACCACTCTTTGTTAACCAGCGGCGCAAAATATCGAAGTTCACACCAGATCGAACATGGCCGATATGAGGAGGCGCTTGGACTGTCGCACCACAGAGATAGATGCCTACTTCACCCGCTTTGATAGGTACGAAGGCAGAAGTGGTTCGCGTAGCAGTGTCGTATAGCTGTAGCGAACTCATTAGGCAATTCTAACCTGCAGAAGGTAATTACTTAAAAACTAGCGCAGTTGCAATCGCTGCAATGCCCTTGCCTTCACCTGTTAGACCCATTCCATCGGTAGTTGTCGCTGAAATAGAAAGTGCCGCACCGCCAAGTGCCCGTGATAAAGCCTCAATCGCCTCTGCCCGTCGAGCACCAATTCGTGGACGGTTTCCAATAATTTGGACAGTGACATTAGAAATTGAATATCCAGCTGAAGTAATTATCTTGAGTGTTTCCGCTAAGAGAGTAGATCCAGATGCACCTGCGTACTCTGGCCGAGAAGTTCCAAAGTTGCTTCCGAGATCGCCGGTAGATGTTGCAGCAAAGAGTGCGTCACAGATTGCATGAGCCGCCACATCTCCATCAGAGTGGCCATCAACACCAACTTCGTTCGGCCACAAGATTGCAGCGAGCCAAAGTTGACGATTCTTATCATCGCTAAATGCATGTGCATCAACACCAACACCAGTACGAAATTGTGAAGGTGTGCCAAGAAAAGTCATTGCAATTGCTAAATCAGCAGGAGTCGTTATCTTCATCGCCGCTTCTTCGCCAGTAATTACTTTTACCTTATGTCCTAGTTTAGAAACTAGTGTTGCATCATCTGTTGCTTCGCCAGATTGCTGGTGGGCCTCTCGCAATATTGCTGCCTGAAAACCTTGTGGTGTTTGAATCGTGCGAAGCATCGCTCTATCGGGAGTAGATAAAACATATCCATCGCTGCCGATTACATTGACGGTATCAACTTCGGCAAGACCAGGAATAACTGCAACTTCACCAGATTGCAGTGAAGCGATAATCGATTGAGCTAAACCAGTACTGGCCAATGATCGCGCTGCATCATGAACAAGAATGAAATTGGCTGCGCTATCAACTGCAGCTAGCCCAAGACGAACTGATTCAGAGCGGGTAGCGCCACCAGTAACAACGACGACGCCATCGCCGACAAGGGTTTGAATTTGATCTTCGTATCCGGCGGGTGCAGTCACAATGATTTGTTGCACCGCTGGAGCAATACGAGCAATGGCATGCTCAAGGAGAGTTTTATCGCCTAGGTGAATTAGCGCCTTAGGAATCTTTGCTTTAAATCGCTCACCGCTGCCAGCTGCGGCAATAATTGCGGCGATCATGGCTTGTTAAATTCTTGGCCGTTAAATTCTTGCCAGATTAAGAGGCGAGAACTTCGTCGAGAAGAAGTGCTGCCTTCTCTTCATCAGTGCGCTCTGCTAGAGCGAGCTCTGAAACAAGAATTTGCTTTGCCTTAGAGAGCATGCGCTTCTCACCAGCAGAAAGGCCACGGTCGAGATCGCGGCGATAGAGGTCACGGACAACTTCAGCAACCTTGATGACATCGCCAGAAGCCAATTTTTCGAGATTCGCCTTGTAGCGGCGTGACCAGTTGGTTGGCTCTTCTGTATATGGCTGGCGAAGTACGTTAAATACACGGTCTAAACCAGCTGAATCAACAACATCGCGAACACCAACAAGATCAACATTATCTGCTGGAACGCGGACTGTGAGATCGCCTTGGGCAACCTTCAAAACTAGGTAGGTCTTCTCTTCACCCTTAATTACTCGAGTCTCAATTGCCTCGATAAGAGCTGCTCCGTGGTGGGGGTAAACAACGGTTTCGCCGACCTTAAATGTCATGAAATGCCCTTCGCTAAGCCCGAGTGAATCTCTAATGCGATTCTTCCGAGGGGGCAATTCTACCAGCGTTCTTACATTCAGAAAACCCCGATACCGAGGCCGAAATACGCGGTTAATAAGGGCTTTAGAGGCATGAGATAATCGCCCCATGCGTAAGTTTCAAAAGGTTGCAATCCTCTCGCTCACATCGATTCTCGCACTTACATTGACTTCATGTGCAGCAGGACCAAATGCAGAGACACGCTTAACAAATAAAGTTACTGATGGACAAGAAATTGTGCTGACCGAAAATGGAAATAACATCCGAGTCAGCAATCTTTTACTTGTTGCAACAACAGATGGCGCTGCCGTGGTTGTTGGACATATTGTTAATCGACTTGAAGAAAATGATGCGTTGATAAGTATCTCTAGCAACGGCATCCCAGCAGTGATCACAGGCGAAACCATATTGCGCGCCAACAAGCCACTCCACTTTGAGGGCGAAAGTGCAAATGTTAAGGCTGTTATCTCAGGTTTAAATCTTGTCGTCGGAACAAATGTTCAACTGACACTCGGGTTTGCTCGTGCTGGCATTAAAACCGTTAACGTAATTGTGCGCGACCAAAGTGAAATCTACGCCGACATTACATCTCAGCCTTCTAGCTTGTAACCCATTCCACGAACCGTCTGAATCATTTCAGGATTAGCTGGATCTTTCTCAATCTTTGCGCGTAGCCTTTTGATATGAACATCGAGAGTCTTGGTATCTCCAACGTAATCACTACCCCAGACTCGATCAATTAACTGCATACGGGTCAGAACGCGACCTGAATTGCGCATCAAGAATTCAAGAAGCTCAAACTCCTTTAACGGCAGAGCAACTTGCTCGTTATTCACACTAATTACGTGACGGTCGCTATC
>WLDZ01000062.1 GCA_009704515.1 Actinomycetota bacterium | reverse complement strand
GACTCTTCTTTACAGCACTTGAAGATGTGTAAGAAGGTTTGCCTTCATTCTTCCATTCGAGAAGGTCTGTCGGAATCTCGTCGAGAAAACGTGATGCCGGATTGTATTTTGGAGTTCCGAAAGTGAGGCGGTACTCAGCGCGTGAAATATAAAGGCGCTTCTCAGCGCGAGTAAGCCCGACATATGCCAGACGTCGTTCTTCCTCAATCTCTTTTGGATCATCGAAGGTTCGAGCATGCGGAAAAATTCCATCTTCCATGCCGGTGAGAAATACTGTTGGAAACTCCAAGCCCTTTGCAGTGTGAAGAGTCATTAAAGTAACAACTCCCCCGTGGTCTTCTCCATCTGGCCCTTCATTTGAACCCGCATCGCCAGGGCGATCGGGAATGTCATCTGCATCTGCCACAAGTGAGACCTTCTCTAGAAAGCCACCAAGTGATATCACTTCATCTTCACCTAGCTCATCAAAAGACCGCTCTTCATATTCGATTGATGCCGAAACGAGTTCCTGCAAGTTCTCAATACGTACTTCATCTTGCGGATCAGAGCTGTCGGCAAGCTCTTTCATTAGCCCAGATTGTTCGAGGGTCGCCTCGATAATTACGGAAGGCTTTGTCTTGGCTTCAACTAAAACAGCTAAGGTCGAAATCTTTTGCGTAAATTCAGAGATTGATTGAGAGGCTTTGTTGGGAACACCCGTTGCTTCGCGCACCCGCAAGAGCGCATCCCAGAATGAAATGCCTTGCGTGAAAGCAAAAGCATCAACTTCTTCAATCGCCCGATCGCCAATGCCCCGCTTTGGTAGATTAATAATTCGGCGTAGCGATACTTCATCCGTTGGATTAACCAATACCCTTAGATAAGCAAGGATATCTTTGACTTCTTTACGTTCGTAGAATCGCAAGCCACCAACTACTTTGTATGGAATCGCGGCTCGCATAAAGATTTCTTCAAATATACGAGATTGTGCATTCGTGCGGTAGAAAATAGCAGTATCACCAGGTTGAGATTCATCACGGTTCTGCAATGCACGGATTTCATCTTTTACAAATTCTGCTTCGTCGTATTCAGATTCAGCAACGTACCCGATCAGTGGCGCACCAGAACCAGAATCAGACCAAAGGTTCTTCTCCTTGCGGGATTCATTCTGCGAAATCACCGCATTTGCAGCCGAAAGGATGTTCTGGGTCGACCGATAATTTTGTTCTAGCAGGACAGTTTTGGCGTTGGGATAATCCACTTCAAATTGCAAGATATTACGAATAGTCGCACCGCGGAAGCCGTAAATAGATTGGTCAGCATCTCCCACAACGCAGAGTTCGGCAATAGGAAATCCATCGCTTTCATCTCCGGTAAGTTCTTTCACCAGCTGGTACTGGGCATGGTTCGTATCCTGATATTCATCTACCAAGATATGGCGAAAACGTGAACGAAAGCGCGCCTTTGCTTCAGGGAACTTCTGCAAGACCTCGACTGTCTTCATAATCAAATCATCAAAATCCATAGCATTTGCTTGCTTGAGGCGCTTTTCATACAAGGTATAAACATCAGCTGCGATAGTGTCGAATTGGTTGGTGGCATTACTTAAAAACTCATAAGGAGTCTGCAATTCATTTTTTGCATTTGAAATAATGTTTTGAAATTGGCGAGGTGGGTATCTCTTGGAATCTAAATTAAGTGTCTCGCAGACTTTCTGAATAAGTTTCTGCGAATCTGCCGAGTCATAGATCGAAAATGATGAGCTGTATCCCAAGCGCTCCACCTCTTGGCGCAGTAATCGCACACATGCAGAGTGAAATGTTGAGACCCACATAGATTTTGCAATCGGCCCCACGAGTTCAGTGACTCGCTCTTTCATTTCACCAGCTGCCTTATTGGTGAAAGTAATTGCCAAGATCTCGTAAGGCTTAACACCGCGACGAGCCATTAAGTAAGCGATTCTTCTAGTCAGCACCCGAGTTTTTCCAGATCCAGCACCAGCTACGACGAGAAGTGGAGCTCCTGCAAATGCCACCGCTTCCTGCTGTTGCGGGTTGAGTCCACTCAATAACTCATCATCAGAGATGGTGGCTGAGGTAGTGGACATGGCGCGGAGTCTATTAGGCTTACTCCTCATGGAGCCGATAGCAGATTCTGAAATCAAGCGAGTCCTCGTTGTAAATGCCCACCCTGATGATTCGGACTTTGGCGCTTCGGGCACCATCGCGCAGTGGGTGCAAAAGGGCATTGAAGTCAGCTACGTGCTCTGCACCAATGGCGATCAAGGTGGAGAAAATTCTGGCTTCACAATGGAGGAGATGCCAGCTATTCGTCAGCGCGAACAGCGCGCAGCATGCGCTGCCCTCGGAGTCACTGACGTAACCTTTTTAAATTATGTTGATGGCCACCTCGAACCAACGCTGGCGCTTCGTAAAGATATTGTCCGCCAGATTCGCCGGGTGCAGCCAGACCGAATTCTTTGCCAATCACCAGAGCGCAACTGGGATCGCATCGGAGCAAGCCATCCGGATCACTTAGCTGCCGGAGAATCTACGATTCAAGCGGTTTACCCTGATGCAAGAAATCCATTTGCATTTACTGATCTTCTTGAAAAAGAAGGCCTGCAGCCTTGGAAAGTTCAAGAAGTGTGGATGCAAGGTCACACCCACCCTGATCACTTTGTCGATATCACCGATACTTTTCATTTCAAGATGGCAGCGCTGCGCGAACATGCATCACAGACTGGTCATATGGAAAATCTTGAAGAGCTTATACGCGAATGGGGTCAACGCAATGCTGGCGCTGGCGAACTACCTGAAGGTCGCATCGCTGAAGCTTTTAAAATCGTAAATACTCAGTAAAGCTCTTTTATTTATTTTGCCGTTGCTTTAATAATTGCAACTTGTTGAATTGGTTCGCCATCTCCATCGGGTGCATAGATAGCTTGATTACCCTGCCATTGCAGTGCGCCGATCTCGCCAATCTTTTTGATGGTATTTAGCCCTTTAGTGATTCTTCCCCAAATCGTGTAATTAGGACCAAGTTGGGTATCTTGATAGACAAGGAAGAACTGTGAGCCATTCGCATTGGGACGCGCTGGATTAGCCATTGCAACAGTGCCTGCTGGATAGTTTCGTGGACCTGCCTTAGGTAGATTCTCATCATTGTAGGTATCCCACTTCGGCGGATTGCCATTTCCTTGATAAGTCGGATCACCACATTGCAGAACAAAGATTCCTGCAGTTGTAAGTCGGTGACAGAGGGAATTATTAAAGTATCCACCATTTGCTAAGGCGCTCATATTTGTAATTGTCTGCGGTGCCTTTGGATTGAGAGTTATTACAATCTCGCCACAGTTAGTGTTGAGAGTAAGTCTCTTAGGCAGCGGCTTGGCAGGGTTCTTTGGTTGTTTCACTTGAGTCAGGGGACGGGGAGTCGCAGTAGCTTTCTTACATTCCGCCAAAGTTAATGGGCGCTCTTCTGCACTGACACTTGGGGCCGAAGTGAGGAGTAACGCTATTGAGCCTGCAACTGCAAAAATCTTCTTCATTGAACCTTTATTCCCATTCACCGTTTATTCCCATTCAATAGTTCCGGGCGGCTTACTTGTTACATCTAGTACTACTCGATTCACTTCACGAACTTCATTGGTGATGCGGGTAGAAATTTTCTCGAGCACATCATAGGGAACTCGTGACCAATCTGCAGTCATGGCATCTTCAGAAGAGACAGGGCGAAGCACGATTGGGTGGCCATAGGTACGACCATCGCCCTGGACTCCAACGCTTCGCACATCAGCAAGAAGCACCACTGGGCATTGCCAGATATCTCGATCAAGTCCAGCGGCGCTGAGTTCGGCGCGGGCAATCACATCTGCTTCTCGCAAAATATCAAGGCGTTCACGAGTGACTTCACCGATGATTCGGATTGCAAGGCCCGGACCAGGGAATGGTTGGCGCCAGACAATCTCTTTTGGCAGACCGAGTTCGAGACCAACTTGGCGGACTTCATCTTTAAAGAGTGTGCGCAGCGGTTCAATTAATTTGAATTGAAGGTCATCAGGCAAGCCACCAACATTGTGGTGTGACTTGATATTTGCAGTACCTGTTCCGCCACCGGATTCGACAACATCTGGATATAAAGTACCTTGCACTAAGAATTCGACATCGCCACCAGATGCGATATCGCGTGCTGCTTTTTCAAATGATCGAATGAATTCGCGGCCAATAATCTTGCGCTTTTCTTCAGGGTCGCTCACTCCTGCTAACGCATTGAGAAACTGATCAACAGCATCTACAACTACAAGCTTTACGCCAGTTGATGCCACAAAATCACGTTGTACTTGTTCAGATTCGCCGCTGCGCAATAAGCCGTGATCGACAAAGACGCAGGTAAGTTGGTTTCCGACGGCTTTTTGAATGAGCGCCGCTGCTACTGCAGAATCGACTCCACCAGATAGCCCGCAGATGACGCGCTTACTACCAATAATTGATTTAGCTTTAGCAATCTCTTCTTCGGCGATATTTGCTGTTGTCCAGGTTGGCTTGCATTGGGCAATATTGATCAGCCAGTTGTGCAAGATTGCCTGGCCGTGTTCTGAATGAAGTACTTCAGGGTGAAACTGAACCCCTGCAATTTTTCCGGTGGCATCTTCAAAAGCTGCAATTGCTGTATCTGCAGTCGAAGCAGTTACGCTAAATCCGGCTGGTGCTTGAGAGACCGCATCGCCATGTGACATCCAAACAGATTGCGTTACCGGCAGGCCGGCAAATAACTTGCTGCCAGGTTTTACTTCAAGAGGCGTGCGACCGAATTCTGACTTTCCTGTCTGTGCGACAGCACCTTGTAGAGCAGCCGCCATAGTTTGAAATCCGTAACAGATTCCGAAAATTGGGATACCTAGCCCAAAGATTGCTGGATCAACTTTAGGTGCATGATCTGCATAGACCGATGATGGACCACCAGAAAGAATGATTGCTTCTGGATTTTTAGCAGAGACTTCTGCAGCGGTTATTGATGATGGAACAATCTCTGAGAAAACTCGTGCTTCACGAACGCGACGGGCAATCAGTTGTGCATATTGCGCGCCAAAATCAACAACTAGAACTCCGTGTGGGGCACTGCTTTGCATCTCGTTATTTACCACTATGCATAACAACATCTACGCGCTGGAATGACTTCACATCAGAGTATCCGCATGTAGCCATTGCTCTGCGAAGTGCACCAAAGAGGTTCATGTCACCAGTAGATGTATGTGATGGACCAACCAGAATTTCTTCAAGGGTTCCGACAGTTCCAACATTAAAACGGCGACCGCGTGGAAGCTCTGGGTGATAAGCCTCTGAACCCCAATGCCAACCAAGTCCTGGTGATTCGACAGCCTTGGCAAGTGCGGATCCCATCATGACGGCATCTGCGCCGCATGCAATGGCTTTTGCAATATCACCAGAGCGACCGACTGCACCATCGGCAATAACGTGGACATAACGGCCACCTGATTCATCAAGATATTCGCGGCGAGCAGCAGCAACATCGGCTACCGCTGTTGCCATTGGAACTTCGATACCTGTAACTGTGCGGGTTGTGTGTGCTGCTCCCCCACCGAATCCCACTAAAACTCCAGCGGCACCTGCGCGCATTAAATGCAGCGCACCAGTAGTTGTTGCAACGCCACCGACAATAACGGGGACATCGAGTTCGTAGATGAATTTTTTAAGGTTAAGAGCTTCGCCTTCAGCGCCAACATGTTCTGCTGAAACCGTTGTTCCGCGGATAACGAAAATGTCGACGCCGGCTTTGATGACAGCATCATGAAGTTCGACGGTACGCTGCGGAGAAAGTGATGCCGCAACAGTTACTCCAGCATCGCGAATCTGCTGAATGCGCTCTTTAATAAGTTCGGGACGAATAGGCGCCGAGTAAATTTCTTGCATGCGCTTCGTGGCATGTGTTTCTGGCATCGATGCGATTTCTCCGAGTGGAATTCGGGGATCGTCGTAACGAGTCCATAGGCCTTCGAGATTAAGAACTCCAAGCCCGCCAAGCTTTCCGATTGCAATTGCAGTATCAGGAGAAACAACTGAATCCATTGGAGCTGCCATAAGCGGTAAATCAAACTTATATGCATCAATCTGCCATGAAGTGCTTACTTCTTCCGGGGTACGAGTACGACGGCTTGGAACGATTGCGATATCGTCGAATGAGT
>WLDZ01000061.1 GCA_009704515.1 Actinomycetota bacterium | reverse complement strand
GTAAGGATGACACTCTCTTCGCACTCGCAGCAGGCGCTGTTGAGTTCGGCCGCGCTCGCGGTCGTCGCGTAGTGAATGTAGTCCCTGCAGTTTAATTTAGGTTTCTCTAAAGAGAGCGGGCCGCACATTACGCGGTCCGCTTTTTTTATTTACATCCCACCAATCAGCAGAAGAATTACATTAAAAGCAAAGGAGAAGTTCGATGACAACATTCGTTGATCGCGTACAGCTCTTTGCATCTGGCGGTAAAGGTGGAGATGGCTGCGTCTCTGTCAAGCGCGAAAAATTCAAGCCACTTGGTGGTCCTGATGGTGGCAATGGTGGACGCGGTGGAGATGTAATCCTCGTCGTTGATTCATCTGTGACAACTCTTCTTGATTTTCACCACTCACCACATCGCAAAGCAACATCTGGCCACCAAGGTTATGGCGATCGCAAAGATGGCGTTTCAGGTGAAGACATAATCTTGCCTGTCCCTAATGGAACAGTTATCTATGAAAACGGCGAAGAAATTGCTGACCTCGTTGGAATAGGCACAACATTTCTGGCTGCACGCGGTGGAATGGGTGGACTGGGTAACAACTCTCTCGCATCATCTAAGCGTCGTGCACCAGGTTTCGCGTTGCTTGGCGAACCAGGTGAAGATCGCATTCTCACACTTGAACTCAAATCTGTTGCAGATATCGCACTTGTTGGCTTCCCATCTGCAGGTAAATCATCACTGATTGCCGCAATCTCAGCAGCACGCCCAAAGATTGCTGATTATCCTTTTACAACACTGGTTCCAAACCTTGGAGTAGTACAGGCTGGAGACACTCGCTTTACAGTTGCAGACGTTCCAGGGTTAATCCCAGGAGCATCACAAGGTAAGGGACTTGGGCTGCAATTCTTGCGCCACGTCGAACGCTGCGTCGCGCTAGTACACGTTCTTGATTGCGGCACCCTTGAGACAGATAGAAACCCAGTTGATGACCTCGATGCAATTGAAAACGAATTAGCGCTGTATGGCGGACTCGAAGGTCGAAAGCGCATTGTTGCTCTCAATAAAGTCGATCTTCCAGATGGTTCTGCCATGGCGGATATGGTTGAAGACCAACTCAAAGAGCGCGGTTATGATGTTTATAAAGTTTCTGCAGCATCGCGCGAAGGTCTACAAGATTTGCTCTATGCCATGGCGCGACTTGTTCAAGCAGAACGTATTGCCGCTAAAGCAGATGAGCGCACCCGCATCATCTTGCGCCCAACCGCAGTTGATGATTCTGGCTTCACCGTTCAAGTAAATGGCGATGGCTCATTCTCTGTTCGTGGTGCCAAGGTTTATCGCTGGGTATTGCAGACAAACTTTAAGAATGCTGAAGCAATCGGATATTTAGCTGATCGCTTGGCTCAACTCGGAGTTGAAAAAGCTCTCTTTAAAGCAGGGGCAGTTGCAGGCTCTGAAGTTCGCATCGGTTCAGGTATCAACGAAGTTGTCTTCGATTGGGAGCCAACTATCGAAGCAGGTGCAGAACAACTTGCAGGATTCTTGCATCGTCGCGGTGAAGATTCACGACTCGAAGGATCTTGGAACGCTCCTGAGCGGGTAGAAGATATTCTTAGCGAAGAAGAAATTGCAGAACAGTGGGAGTACAAGGTCGCAGACCCACATACTCCACGGGTTATCGAAGAAGTCGTTGAAGCCACCACTGAAGAAGTTGGATTAGAAGAGAGCGAGAGAGAGTAATGAACCGTCAGGCAATTACCTCTGCCAAGCGCATCGTCCTAAAGGTCGGTTCTTCTTCGCTTACAGGTTCTGCCGGTTCTGCACTCGATGCCGCAGCTGTTGGCAAAGTTGTAGATCTTGCAGCAACTCTCCGATCTCGTGGAGCTGAAGTTCTTATCGTTTCATCCGGTGCAATTGCGGCTGGATTAGCACCACTCAAGCTCACTTCTCGTCCTAAGGATTTGCCTACCCAACAAGCTGCTGCATCTGTAGGTCAAGGGCTACTCATCGCAAAGTACAACGAGCTGCTGAGCAAGCATTCAATCGTCTCTTCACAAGTATTGCTGACAACGGAAGATGTTGTGCGCCGCTCGCATTACAACACTGCTCAGCAAACCCTTTCGCGTTTACTAGCACTTGGCGTTACACCAATCATTAACGAGAACGACTCTGTAGGTACTGCTGAGATTCGTTTTGGTGATAATGATCGCCTAGCAGCTCTCGTCGCCCTACTCGTTCAAGCAGATTTACTAGTTCTCATCTCTGATGTTGATGCGCTCTATAGCGCTCATCCTTCACAACCAGGTTCACATGCAATCCGTGAAGTTACAAACTTCACCGAAATCGATGGCATCGAAATCGGGGGAGCGGGTTCTGCTGGCGTTGGAAGCGGCGGAATGGTTACAAAGATTGAAGCTGCGCGTATTTCAACATCTGCAGGCACTCCGATGCTTCTCACATCACTTGCTGAATCTGCAAAAGCACTTGCTGGAGAAGATGTTGGAACAATCTTTCATGCCCAAGGATCACGTACTAACTCACGTTTACTCTGGCTTGCACACGCATCTTCTGCTCATGGACGATTGATATTAGATGACGGCGCTGTCAAAGCAATTCTCGAACGCGGAGTTTCCTTACTCCCTGCAGGTGTTACTGCTGTTGAAGGTTCATTTATCTCTGGCGATACTGTAGAAATCGCATCGAAAGATGGGCGCGTTATCGCTCGAGGACTTGTTGCCTTTGATTCACATGAGATTCCCCAGATGCTAGGGCGCTCAACGAAGGAGCTAGCAGCATCTTTAGGTGCCGAGTATGAGCGCGAGCTTGTGCATCGTGACGACTTAGTCCTCCTTTAGTAAAATAAGGCCATGCGAGTTCGCGCATTACTCATCGCCTCGCTCTTGCTCTCACTTTTTGCGCCACTACCACAGAGTGCAATAGCTCTGGGTGGTTTTGCATCTGCACCATTAGATATCACAGTTTCAGCGATTGCCGGTGGTGTTCGCGTTAATTGGAATGTTCCGTTAGATGTAGATAGTGGAGTAACTGGATACAGAATTGAACGATCGACAACAGGAAATAGTGGTACTTGGAACTTTGAAACAACCGTTGCATCCAATCTCCGAACGCATGACATTCTAGGTTTAAGCCAAGTTGCTACTTACATCAGGGTTGCAGCAACAACGGCAGCTGGCATTGGTACATATGGATACCCCTGGACAAAGTTGTATAGAACTCTCACAAAAACTCGTAGCGGAAGCAACATTGTTTACGAGTCTGGATTTGGTGTGTCTGCGGGGAATTACGCGGTAGCTAATCCAGGATTAGAGTTTTCTCGGATCCGATACCGAATGGAGGATAGTTTCACCGTTGGCAACCTCAATTATGCCGACGTTGATTTCTACAAGTGGGCGTCCTCAGGAGCATCTGCCGACACAACGACAAGCAATACGCTGGCACCCACAATCGCTAATCTTCAGGTTCTTTCACCCGCCTCTGGCGGAATGATCCAAACAAACGTTTCAGATATGAATGTGATTTCTAGTATTGCAACCACAGCTGAATACCCCAATCCGATATCCAACGGGTCAGGAAAAGTTGGAAGACTTGAGATATGGCCATGGAACTATGCGCCTTCTGCATCGGGATTAAAACCTGCCGGCGATATAAACAATTACGATTTTGACGATGCTTCAGCTGGTTCTTCTGGATTCGGATCTTTTCAGGTACATGACATTACAACCGCTTCAAGCCGAAGAACTGTTTTTGCGTGGAATGATCATGCGAATTCTAATGCCGATATAGGTTTCGGAAGTGGAGTAACTCCAACAGTAACGACCGACATGGAAGATTGGACATTCTGTGGTGGTCGCGGTCAATGTACACAACCGACCTATTTCTCTCTGACCATTTTTATCAACGTACCTATAACTCCCTTGGCTGATGCCACTCCGCCGACTGTTTCGCGAATAGATTCACGCACTTTGGGCAAGAATGGCGACACCATTACAGTGCGATCAACTGAAGTTGGTACCGCCTATCTCGTGAACCAATCAGTGACGGTAACTAACTTGGCAAGTATTACGGGCGCAGCCGCTGCCAATCGGAACTCGGTCAGTATCTCAGCGGCCAACGCCAATACAACACTTACGCTTTCATCTCTCAATGAAGGGCTCTACAACCTTTATGCAGCCGATTCAGCAAACAATTTATCTTCTGCTGTACTCGCAACTATCAGAGTTGATAACACATTGCCGACTGCTAGCTCGATAGCGGTCAACTCTTCTGGTACGGCAATCATCTTGACTACAAGTGAAACAATCACGAATTCGCTACAAGTGACTGGGATTTACACAATCTCAGATAGTGGTAGCGCACTCTCGGTTTCCTCAACATCGTTTTCTGCAAACATTGCCACACTCAATCTCTCCCGTGCAATACCAGCCGGCGCCACAGTTTATTTCTCGTATGCACCAAGTACTGGAGCTGCGGGTGGGCGATGGATTGATCAGGCTGGCAATGAATTGGCAGCGATTTCAACGCGAACCATCACAAATAATTCTGCTGCAGCAATCTCTGTAATTCTCACTGTGCCATCGACAGTTGCTAAAGGCACCTCGATAACAATTAGTGCCGCGGTCTCAGTGGCTGGCAGGGTAACTTTTACACTCGCCGGCAAACGTATTCCAGGTTGTTTCAATAAAGTTGCATCGGGCACGACACCAATAACCGTCACATGTGTTTTCAAGCCTGCGCTGACGGCCCGCCAAGTGATTAGAGCAACGCTGGTGCCGACAATCGGCGCCTACCCAACAACAGTTGCTTCTGAAGAACGCTTTATTCTTAGGAGAACAGTTACGCGTTAACGCTTCTCAGAGATCTCTTTAAGGACAGCGGCGACTTCAGGCGAGTTATCAACATCAGTTGGCTCATCACTGAGCTTGACGATGACAGTCTCATTCGGGATATCTACATAGACATATTGACCATGTAAGCCAAGCATCAATGTAACTCCAGGGTATGGGTGCCAGAAGAACGCACCATAGCCCCATCCGTAATCAAGGCGTGTAGCAGGAGTCGTGATGCGCTTCATCCATGAGGTGCTAATTACTTGTTGTTTATCGAATGGCACGACACCGTCATCGAGAATCAATTGACCAATGCGTGCATAATCGCGTGCGACTGCATTAAAGCAGCAGAAGGTTTTCTCGTAACCGCCGACCTTATCGACGTTCCATGTTGCATCAAAGTCTGCTCCAACTTGCTGCCAGATGTTTGCTGTGAAGTAATCAGAGACGCTTTGATTAGTAACCTTCTGAATAATCATGCCAATCATCTGTGTATCCACGCTGCGATAAACAGATTCGGTACCTGGTTCAAAATCCATCTTTCGGTTATTGCCGATAAACCAAGGAATGTCCGTGCTGGCATACATCTGTGCAATAGCTACGCCCCAGCCCGATGGGCCAGATGGATAGTTATCAGATACCCCAACGCCTGATTGCATATCAAGAAGCTGTTGAACAGTAACCTTGTCGAAACTTCCACCCGTTTTGTATTCAGGGAAATACGAGACGAAGGTATCTGCTTCAGTGATTTTTCCCTGATCAATCAGTTGCCCAACTACAAGTGCTGTCATTGCTTTGCCTACAGAGTAAGAGGGCAAGCGAGAATTCTTGAATTTATCTTCCTTGTAATACTCGTAACTAATTTTTCCATCACGAATAACTAGGAGAGCATTTGTATTAGTAGTATCAAGAAATTCCTGCAGTTCTAGTGGTTGGCCATCGAAGGTAACTCCACCAATCTGCTCGGCGGCGACGGCTTTCCATGGTGCAAAAGTTGATGGTGCAGCGACTATCCAGTGGCTTGGCATGAGATCAGGTGTCTGCGATGCAGGGGCAAGTCCCAACCTGATTGATGCTATGGGTTCGGGATATCTAATCGCCTTGGTCAATCCAAAAAGCGCGAGATAGAGAGCAATCAGGACTATGGCGGTATTACGCAGGACCTTCACAAATGTAGACACATCTGCAGGGTAGTCCCAGATAGACTTAACTTTATGGATTCACAGGCGCTTATTGCAGAACTTGCGAGCACAGCACGCTTAGCAGCTCGTTCGCTTTCGACTGCAACCGGCAACGAACGCAAAGGGGCACTTGAGGCGATTGCCCAAGCACTGATTGCGCGTACCCCTGAAATTCTGGCAGCTAATGAGATTGATATGGCAAATGCCCGGAAAGAAGATCTGCATCCACAGATGCAAGACCGATTACTTCTTACTAAAGAACGCATCGTAGGCATGGCAGATGGAGCGCGGCAAGTTGCTGGGCTTGAAGATCCTTTGGGTCGCGTCCTAAAGGATTCAGTACTTCCCAACGGACTTTTGCTAAAGCAAATCACAGTGC
>WLDZ01000060.1 GCA_009704515.1 Actinomycetota bacterium | reverse complement strand
TTTCCTGCACCAGTGCATGTGATTTCTCGGCCCTGTGCGTTGACGGTAACTTCAGCTTTGGTAATGATGGTGCCATCTGCATCGTGCTCAGTAGTTGTAAGCCAGTGGTTGATTGAAAAAAATGATGGACGCTTTCCAGATGCTTCTTCCATCATTAGTAGTTCAAAAGAGGCATCCGCTGCTTCGAAGGTGAAACCGCGTGATTCCATCTCTTTGACACGTTCGACGATACGCGTAATGAGTTCGCGGTCTCCGCCGAGATCTACACCCAGCTCTTGTGACTTAAGTTCGATTGATGCACGACCTGCCATATCAGAGACAAGCATGCGCATATCGTTACCGACAGATGCTGGGTCTTCATGTTGATACAGCATTGGATCCACTTTGATTGCAGAAGCATGTAGGCCCGCCTTGTGAGCAAAGGCAGATACTCCTGCATAAGGCTGACGTGGTGAAGGTGAAATATTCGTAACTTCAGCGACCGCGTGTGAGATTCGGAAAGCCTCACGTAAAGCGTTAGCTGGTAGTACTTCTTTCTTCTTCTTCAACTCTAGGTTGGCGATGATTGTTACAAGGTCTGCATTACCTGTTCGCTCACCATAACCATTGAGTGTTCCTTGCACATGGGTGGCACCTGCAGCAACTGCGGCCATTGAGTTAGCAACGGCGCAGCCAGTGTCGTTGTGGCAGTGAATACCTACGCGAGCAGATGTTGCGCCCAATACATCGTGAACAACATCAGCAATCTCATCTGGCAACATGCCGCCATTGGTATCGCAGAGTGCTGCAACATCGGCGCCAGCTTCCATTGCGACGCGGATAACTTCAAGCGCATATGCGCGATTGGCGCGGTAACCATCAAAGAAGTGTTCGGCGTCTAAGAAGACGCGTTGTCCTTCAGCGCGAAGATGCGAAATAGAATCGCGAATCATTGCGAGGTTTTCGTCAAGAGTTGTTTTGAGGGCAAGATCAACATGGCGGTCATAAGCTTTTGCTACCAAAGTCACTGCTGGGGCGCCAGAATCACGCAGAGCTGCGAGCAGCACATCATCTGCCGCTTTAACGTTTGGCCGACGGGTTGCACCGAATGCCACAAATGTTGCGTTCTTGAGCTTGAGCTCTTTCTTAGCGAGTGCAAAGAACTCGGTATCTTTTGGATTAGCTCCGGGCCAACCACCTTCGATAAAGCCGACACCTAAATCATCTAGATGGCGAGCAATCGTTAGCTTGTCATGGATAGAAAGGTTGAGACCTTCTTGTTGAGCACCATCACGCAGGGTGGTGTCATAGATATGAAAACTATCGTTTATCAATTCAATACCTATTACTTAATTGCCGTTACCCAGTTATGGGTATCTGCAATGCTGCCATGTTGAATACCTAGCATGTGGTTACGGATCTCCATGGTGATTGCTCCTGGCTTACCGTCGCCGGTGATCCATGTACCCATCGTTGACTTTGCCTGGCCAACTGGTGCAATAACTGCTGCGGTTCCGCAAGCAAAGATTTCTGTGATCTCACCTGATGCAACGCCGTCGCGCCAATCATCTATAGAGAGCATAACTTCGTCAGTTTTGTATCCAAGATCTTTCGCAACAGAAAGAATTGAATCGCGAGTGATTCCTGGCAATAAGGTACCTGTGAGCTTTGGTGTCACTACAGTTGCATCTTTACCTTTACCCTTAACGAAGTAGAGGTTCATGCCGCCCATCTCTTCAATCCATTTACGCTCGATGGCATCGATCCAGACAACTTGATCGCATCCTTGAGCCGCCGCTGCCTTTTGGGCAATCAGTGATGCCGCGTAATTACCACCGCACTTTGCCTCACCTGTGCCGCCTTGAGCTGCACGAACATATTCAGTTGAGATCCAGACTGAGACAGGCTTTGATGGATCAAAATAAGCGCCAGCTGGCGTTGCTATAAGAATGTACTTTGCTTTATTTGATGGACGTACACCTAGACCAACTTCAGTTGCAATCATAAATGGACGCAAGTAAAGAGATTCGCCGACGTTCTTTGGAACCCAACCTGCATCTTGGCGAACCAATGTGTGGATTGTTTCTAAGAAGAGATTTTCTGGCATCTCTGGCAAAGCAAGGCGGGCCGCTGATTTAGCAAAGCGACGTGCATTGGCCTCTGGGCGAAAGAGTGAGATTGAGCCATCAGGTTGGCGATAGGCCTTCATGCCTTCAAAGATTTCTTGGCCATAATGAAATACAGCTGTTGCAGGATCTAAAGTAATTGGGCCATATGGCACAAGCTCGGGCTCTGCCCATCCATCTGTTTCAGACCAATCGCAGACAATCATGTGATCTGTGTAGTACTTACCGAAACCGCAGTTGGCTACGAGCTCATCGCGTTGTGCAGCGGGGACTGCGTTGGGGTTAAGTGTGATCTTCATTTATTTCACCAAAGCAACGAGTGCAGCGCCAATTTCGGTTGTTGAACGCTTTGCATCTCCGCGAGTAAGTAAATCTTGAGCGACTGCCTTCTCGACATCGCGCGCACCATCTGTAAGCCCTAAGTGGTCAAGCATCATGGCAACTGACATTACTGTCGCAGTTGGGTCAGCAAGGTTCTTGCCAGCAATATCTGGCGCTGAACCGTGTACTGGTTCGAACATTGATGGGAACTTGCCGGTTGGATTGATATTTCCAGATGCAGCAAGGCCAATACCACCGCAGATAGCAGCGGCAATATCGGTGATGATGTCACCAAATAGATTGTCGGTAACGACTACATCAAAGCGCTCTGGGTTGGTAACAAAGAACATTGAAGCGGCATCGACATGCAGGTAATCGGTGGTGACAGTTGGATACTCTTTTGCTACTTCGTTAAATGTACGTGTCCATAGCCCACCAGCACGAGTAAGAACGTTGTTCTTATGTACCAGAGTTAACTTCTTGCGCTCACGCTTTGCTGCGCGATCAAATGCATCACGAATAACGCGCTCGGCGCCCCGACGAGTGTTAAGGGATTCTTCCGTTGCGATCTCAGCGTCAGTTCCTTCTGCAAGGACTCCCCCAGCGCCAACATAAGGACCTTCGGTTCCTTCGCGTACAACGATGAAATCGATTGGCGCCTTTGTTGCAAGTGGACCTGTTACACCAGGCATTAACTTAGCTGGACGTAAGTTGATGTAGTGATCGAAGGCGAAACGAATCTTGAGAAGTAAACCACGCTCAAGAACCCCTGAAGGAACGGTTGGATCGCCAACTGCGCCAAGCAGAATTACATCTGCTTTAGCGAGGTCAGCGAGAACCGAATCAGGAAGAACCTCACCAGTACGGTGCCAGAAACCAGCGCCTAGGTCGTAGTTAGTCTTATTGAATGTAACGCCATATTTTGTAGCGATAGCATCAAGAACTTTAAGACCTTCACCCACGACTTCGCTGCCGATTCCATCACCAGGAATTACTGCAAGGTTGATTGAGCGTGACATTTTTCTATTACCCCACCAAGTTAACTGAACGAACAAGATCTGCTGCAATCTCAGATTTGATTGACTCGGTCACTTTTTCAGGTACAGATGAATCAACTGTGAGAGCCATAAGGGCTTTTCCGCCAGCAGCTTCTCGAGCAACCTGCATGCCTGCAATATTTATATTTGCTTTACCTAGAGTGTTACCAACTGCGCCAACAACACCTGGCTTATCGGTGTAACGAAGGAAGAGCATGTTTTCAGTAGGTGGAAGATCAAGATCAAAACCATCGATTGCAATGATTTTTTCAACCTTCTTGATACCCATCAGCGTTCCATCAACCTTGATTGAGCCACCACTAGCAAAAGCAGCGTGAAGTGAAATCATGCTGCGGTACTCGTGGCTATCAGGAGTTGTGGTAACCGTCGCTGATGAACCGCGCTCAGCTGCAAGTCCAGGAGCATTTACATAAGTCACATCTTCAGAACCAGTTGCTTGTAGTGCGCCCTTAAGAGCACTGACTGCAAGGATTGAAGAATCGTGAGATGAAATGTCACCTTTGACTGAGATTTCCATTGTCAATGGAATTTCAGCTGCCATAGCTGTAGCAATCTGTGCCATCTTCTCAACAAGTGGAAGTGATGGACGGATCTCGTCGTGGATTGCTCCACCCTTTACGTTAACCGCATCAGGAACAAGTTCACCGGCAAGTGCTTTACGCACTGAAACCGCTACTGCAATACCTGCGCGCTCTTGAGCCTCATCGGTTGATGCGCCAAGGTGCGGCGTTGCAACAACTTGATCAAGCTGGAATAAAGGTGAATCTGTGCATGGCTCAGTTACATAAACATCGAGTCCTGCACCCGCAACGCGACCTTCGACAATTGCATCGTAGAGAGCTGCTTCATCGAGAACGCCACCGCGTGCGGCGTTAATGATGCGAACTTCCTTCTTAACCTTCTTAAGAGCTTCGACGCCAATTAAATTAGCGGTCTCTTTTGTCTTTGGAAGGTGAATTGTGATGAAGTCAGAACGCTTCAATAGCTCATCTAGCTCAATGAGTTCGACACCTAGTTGCGCAGCACGTGCTGGTTGTAGGTATGGATCGTAGGCAACGATATTCATACCGAATGCCTGCATACGAGCTGCAACTAGCTGACCGATGCGACCAAAGCCGACGATTCCGAGAGTCTTCTCGAATAGTTCGGCGCCTGTGTACTTAGAGCGTGCCCACTTGCCGTTGCGAAGTGCAGCATGCGCTGGAGAGATAAAGCGAGCAGATGCAAGCAATAATGAAATTGCTAGTTCGGCCGCAGAAACAATATTTGATGTTGGCGCATTAACAACCATGACACCAGCTGCAGTTGCTGCTGGAATATCAACGTTATCAAGACCAACGCCTGCGCGTGCAATTACTTTAAGTCCCTTTGCTGCAGCGATTGCTTCAGCATCCATCTTCGTTGCAGAACGGATAAGCACTGCATCAACGCCCTTACCTAAAGCTTCAAGAAGCTCTGCGCGGTTTGCACCGTCGCAGTTGCGAACCTCAAAGTCTGGACCGAGCGCATCGAGTGTTGCAGCGCTGAGTTCTTCAGCGATCAGAACAACAGGTTTAGCCACGCGCAGCACTTCCTTCTTTGTAATCATCGTTGTCATTCTTCTTCATCCAGCTAAACATCTTGCGGAGTTCGCGACCAACGGTCTCGATTGGGTGTGATTCACCCTTTGCGCGAAGTGCTGTGAACTCTTTTGCTCCGCTCTCGAGGTCATCGATGAAGCGCTTAGCGAATGCACCAGATTGAATATCAGCAAGAACTGCCTTCATATTCTCTTTAACGTGTGGATCAATAACGCGTGGGCCTGATACATAATCACCGAACTCAGCTGTATCTGAAACTGACCAGCGCTGCTTCGCGATTCCACCTTCGTACATCAAGTCAACGATGAGCTTGAGTTCGTGAAGGCATTCGAAATATGCAACCTCTGGCTGGTATCCAGCTTCAACAAGAGTTTCGAAGCCGTACATGACGAGCTGTGATGCACCGCCGCAAAGTACTGACTGCTCACCGAATAAATCGGTCTCTGTCTCTTCGGTAAATGTTGTGAGGATTCCACCTGCGCGAAGTCCGCCAATAGCCTTGGCGTACGAAAGTGTTAATGGCCATGCGCCACCTGTTGCATCTTGTTCTACAGCAACGATTACTGGAACTCCACGACCTGCTGCGAATTCACGACGAACCAAGTGTCCTGGACCCTTTGGTGCAACCATGCAGACATCAACATCAGCAGTTGGCTTGATGTAACCAAAACGAATATTGAATCCGTGGCCGAAGAAGAGGGCGTCACCCTTTTCAAGGTTAGGCAAGATTGATTCGGTGTAGATGTGGCGCTGCAAGTGATCAGGAGCCAAGATCATGATGACGCTTGCTTCCTTTGTTGCTTCAGCAACTGAAACTACGCGAAGGCCTTCTGCCTCTGCCTTGGCACGTGAAGGAGAACCTTCTTTGAGACCGACGCGAACATCAACGCCAGAATCACGAAGGCTGAGTGCGTGGGCGTGGCCCTGTGAGCCGTAACCGATAATCGCGACCTTGCGACCTTGAATGATTGATAGATCTGCATCCTGCTCGTGATACATCGTTGCCACGGTATTTCTCCTTTAGTAGTTTCTTGCTTAGTTCTGATAGTCAGGTTGTGTGTCGTGCTTGCTGCTCTTTACTGCTCCATCGATAAGTTCTTTGATGCTGATAACGGTAATTAACTTATCTAATTGAGCCATTACTTGTTCGAGAGAGTGGCCTTCAAGGTTGACTTGAATGACCATCTTCGAAATCTCTGCATTTTCAGTGGGTCCTACGACCAATGTGTCGATGTTGTATGCGCGACGAGCAAATAGACCAGCTACACGAGCAAGTACGCCTGGTTCGTTTTCTACAAGAACTTCGAGTGTATGAATAGACATTAGAGCTCCTGTGAATCCCAGTCAGGCGCAGTAGCGCGAGCGATCATGATTTCATCATTTGA
>WLDZ01000006.1 GCA_009704515.1 Actinomycetota bacterium | reverse complement strand
GGCCCTTCCAAATCGAGACGAGCATGATCTCTCGATTGGAAAACTTAAAATGGCTCTAGAACCACGCACATCCGCGCCCGGAAAAGCTCGTCGCGCTGCCTCAAAAGGTAAGCCACGTCGCGCAGCTGTTGCTAAAGCAACCGCTAAGTCGACTGCAAAGTCACCGGCAAAAGCACCTCGCAAAGCAACAACTAAAAAATCATCAGAATTTAAACCATCAACAAATGTTCGCTATTCAGATCGCGATGAAGTTGTATCTACTCGTAAGCAAGAGCGTCTAACTGATCGCTCAAAGCTTCGTGCAGCACGTTTTCAGAAGAAGACCGCTTCAAAGTCTAAGGAAATTGAGGGCGCACCTAAGGGCAACCCGCGTCAATCGGCATCAGAGCGCGTATTTGAAAAAGGTGGAAAGCCAAAGTCACGCGCAGCAAAATTTGTAGCAGAGCGCAACGAGCGTCCAGAGCGTCGCTCAACAGAACGACCAGCGGCTCGCACAGAGCGCACAGAACGACCAGCAGCTCGCACAGAACGACCAGCTCGTTCATTCGACAAACCAGCTCGCACCGAGCGCACTGATCGCCCAGCTCGTTCATTCGACAAACCAGCTCGCACCGAGCGCACTGATCGCCCAGCTCGTTCATTCGACAAACCAGCTCGTACTTTCGATAAGCCAGCACGCGATTTCTCCAAGCCACCACGTGATCGCCGCACTGCGACAGGTCGCAATAGCGAACCACATTCTTTCTCTAAAGCACGTGGCCGCAATGTTGCAGAAGATTTTGGCGCAGATGATTCATACATCTCACCAAACTTGGCAGATGCCAATCTGATTGACGCAGCTCCAGGCGATATGGTCAAGAAATCTTTCCGTGATCTTGGTATTCCAGCAGCACTTGTTAACGCACTCAGTGCACAAGGTATCAACGAACCATTTCCTATCCAGGTAGCTACAGTTCCTGATGCTATTGCTGGCCATGACATTTTAGGTCGCGGTCAGACAGGTTCAGGAAAGACTCTGGCATTTAGCCTTTCCCTTCTTTCAAATATTGCAGGTCGCCAAGCAAATGCACATAAGCCACTTGCACTTATCTTGACTCCAACTCGTGAACTCGCACAGCAGATTGATGAAGTTCTGCTTCCGCTCGCTCGCTCAGTCGGTCACGCATCTGTTGTGGTTGCTGGTGGAATGTCATATGCAAAGCAGATCACTGCGATGCGCAAGGGCACTGCAATTTTGGTGGCAACACCTGGCCGCCTCATTGACCTCCTTAATAAGGGTGAAGTTCAGCTCGATCAATTAGAGATTACGGTTCTTGATGAAGCAGATCAGATGGCAGATATGGGCTTCTTGCCTGTAGTGCAAGAGATTCTTGATCAAGCAAAACAAGGTGGACAGCGTCTGCTCTTCTCAGCAACTTTGGACCGTGGTGTAGATGCACTTGTGCGTCGTTATCTCAATAATCCAAAGACTCACTCATTGCAGAATGACCGCGCATCTGTCTCAACAATGGAGCACTACCTCGTCGTGATGGATCCATCTGAAAAGGATGAAGTTACAGCAGAGATTGCAGCTCGTAATGGAAAGACAATTCTCTTTGTAAAGACCCAACGCGGCGCTGATCGCTTGGCAGATAAACTTGCACATGCAGGTGTAGCAGTTGGTGCACTTCACGGTGGCAAGTCACAAGCTGTCCGTACTCGCACCCTGGCACTCTTTAAGGAGTCCGAGAATGCGGCACTTGTCGCTACAGATGTGGCTGCTCGCGGAATCCACGTTGATGGAATCTCGCTCGTTGTTCATGTAGATCCAGCTCAAGATCACAAGGATTATCTCCACCGTTCTGGTCGTACAGCTCGTGCTGGTGAATCAGGAACTGTAGTTTCTATCGCAACAACACGTCAGCAGAAATCCGTAAAGAGTCTCGCTGTTCGTGCAGGCGTTAATCCTTCAACTGTCTATGTAAAGCCAGGCAGCGAAGATTTGATGCGCGTCACGGGAGCACAACAGCCTTCAGGTATTCCATATGTTCAACCAATCGTTGAACAGCCTAAGCGTTCACCACGTAGTGGTGGATCAGGTGGCGGCGGAGGTCGTGGCTACCGCGGTAATCGCAGTGGCGGCGGAGGTCGTGGTCGTCGTTAATTCTAAATTAAGGATTACGGCTTAAGTACGATTTTTCCAGTCGTGCTGCGACCAAGCATTGCGCGGTGAGCATCTCTTGCTTGATCTAAAGGATAAGTCGCACCAATAATCGGCTTTAACTTTCCATCTGCAACTAGCTGGAAGAGCTCGACGAGAACATCATCTAAAAGCGCTGGCTTGCCAAAACAATTTGCCAGCCAGAATGCTGCAACTGTCTTTGATCCGTGCATCAGCGCGCCCGGATGAATAGCGGTTGGAGCAGTGCGAGATGCCATGCCGAATGTAATCAACCGGCCGAAATCTGCAAGGGCGAGAAGGCTCTGATCAAAAGTTGGACCACCGACCATCTCAAGAATCACATCTGCGCCTTTGCCACCATTAGCAGCACGGATGGCTTTAGCTAGATTTGCCTCACTTGCATCAACGAGTGCATCTGCCCCCAAAGATTTAGCAAGCGCTGCCTTTTCAGGCGATGAAGTAACTGCGATTACTGTGCCACCCCAAAGCTTGGCTAACTGAATAGCGAGAGTTCCCACACCACCAGCAGCTGCATGGACAACAACGCTCTCACCTTTTTGCAGGTGCGCCATTGTTTTTAAAAGATGCCACGCAGTTGTTCCTTGCACCAACATACAGAGAGCCTGGTCATCGGTTACAGAATCTGGAATCGGGAAAATCGATGAAGTATGTGCGATGGCTTGTTCTGCGTATCCACCTGAAGAAACAGCTGCGAGATAACGCTTGCCATCGTGGGTTCCCACAACTTCGATACCCGGAACAAGCGGGAGCACTTGCGGAGAGAGATAGCTATTTTCTACTTGATGGGTATCGGCATAGTTGATACCGATAGCGGTAACATCAAGAAGCACCTCGTCAGTGCTCGGTTTTGGTTGATCGATATCAACGAGCTTCATGACCTCTGGGCCGCCGAATTCAGATATTTGAATAGCTTTCATGGGGCTACCTTAGAGGGTATTGGCTAAGAGCGAGTGTTAGTGCGACGATTTACAAAGGTGTTTAGAGTTGCGGAAGTCGCCCCAAGATATTGATTGCTAGTTGGGGTGAGGACTGCATGGAGAGTAGCGCGACCTGTCGCACTGGGTTTCCAGGCACAGGTTGCAGTCAGTGATGGCGCAGTTCCTGTCGTTGATACAGATAGGCAATTAGTGATTCGTTTACCATTGACAAAGAATCTAACTTTTCCAGCCACATCAACGGAAATCGTGATGTTCACATTTATTCCTTTGGATGCCGTAGCGGCAAGAGTTGGTGCTCCGATAGTTGCGACTTCTGCAAGATTAGTGATTGTGACCGAGAAAGTTCTACTAGTGCTGGCATTGCTACCTAAATCGATTGCCCGAATGCTCACTTCATAAACATTGTTTCCACCGCCATCTTGTGGATCTTCAAAATCGCGCGAGCTGATACTAAGGACGCCCGTAGAAGTTTCAAGGGTAAAAAATGCTACGTCCGTGCCGCCCAAAATTTCCCACGTTGCAGTCTCGCTAGCAACAAGTGTTACGACAGTTGTTGAATTCTCAGTGATACTAATCGCTGCACTTGTTGAGATTGTCGGTACTACTCCATCGACCAAATGGTTGCTAGATGCAGAGATTGCTGAATGTGTGATTGTTGGTGCAAGCCCACCAGTATCAGTAAAAGTTCCAGAATTAAGAGTGAGCGAGTTCGCGGTTATTGAGATGCCAGTGAGATTCAAATCTGTGGATTGCACGGTATATGCAAATACTAAGGCGCTAGAGCCACTCCCAGATGAGTATGAGAGATTACGAGAAGACAATCCGACAATCGGTATAAGGGGAGTCCCTGTGACAGTGACGGTTTCACTAAAGCCCACAGTGACGTTGATAGTTGTGCCTAGCGAATAAGTGCGATCAGCACCAGCACTTGATGTAATTGCAATACTTGAAATACTTGCCGCCGTCGCCTTTGTGAAAGTGAAAACTACGACTCCATTTGCACCAGCAGCTCCAGCACGTTGCGCGTCAGTACTTGTATTTCGCCAACCACCAGCACCACCACCTGATCCGGTATTTGCTGCACCTGCTGTAGGTGCGACACCTGCGCCACCACCACCCGAACCGCCGACACCACTTCCACCTGTGCCACCAAAGCCATCTGTTTCATTTGAATTTGCTGATGGTGTTCCGCCACCGCCACCGCCACCGCCAAAAAATCGCGCAGTTCCTAGTATCGAACTCGAAACTCCGATACCGCCAGCACCACCGGTGCCGCCTTGTCCACCAATATCAATTCCGTTTGGTCCTGCACCACCAGCACCGGCACCTCCACCACCACCATCCCAATCACTGGCACCTCCGGTATGTAGATTGTTTGCTCCGCCATCACCTGAGAGATTCGCCTGATCAAAAGATGAGTTCGAACCTTTACCACCGTTGCCAGCTCCAACTGTGGTATTCGATCCAAGGTAGGTAATGGAGGTACTTGATCCGTTTCCACCATCGGTGCTCGCAGCACCACCAGCACCACCGGTTCCCACTGTGATTGTTATTTGCGCACCTGCAACAACAGAGAGAGTAGATGCAAAGACTCGACCGCCCGCTCCACCTCCGCCACCGCCTAGGGTTCCGTTCGCAATTGCGCGGGCACCTCCACCACCGCCACCGCCACCGACAAGTAAATAACTCAGTGAAGTAACACCCGCCGGAACGGCCCACACACATCCACTACCAGTTGTGATTTGAGCAGAGCGAGTAGTTCCTGAAACGGTGCCATAAGTTACCGAGCAATTATTTGCAGATGCATCAGGGATAAAAATGATGTGCGAGAGCAGGACAGTGACAACTGCCAGCCACTTAATTCGCAAGTTTCGCACCTGCTCAGTTTACGGATTTAGGGGTCAATATACATACCAACCTAATATTCGCCCTTTTGGTGCTTGAGGTAGCCCAGTAATACCGATACGGTTTCAATATGGAGCCACTTTCCCCAGCCAAGACGATTATGTGGAGCCAATGGGCAGATCTCAATCTGCCACAGGGCATTACTCATGCTGCCACTGATGGGGTAGCACCAAATGCCAATGACCTTGAGTCAATTGAGTTCTTTGTTCCAAAATACATGGGTGGACCCGCTGCAATCTCGATGATTAGTCAGATGAAATCACTCAAGGTTATTCAATCTCCCAATGCAGGCGTTGATGATCTTTTGGCTATCTTGCCTAAGGGAGTAACACTCTGCAACGCAGCTGGTGTTCATGATGCATCAACCGCCGAACTAGCAGTAGCGCTATCAATTGCTAGTCGCAGAGGGTTTGCCGACTTTGCCCGCAATCAAGTTGCTGGTAAATGGGTGCATGAAAGAAAAGCATCACTGACTGATTCAAATATTGCAATCGTTGGTTTTGGAAACATTGGCAAGATGATTACTTCGATGCTCGCACCTTTTGATGTGCGCGTGACTTCCTTTTCAAACTCAGGTCGCGATGGTTCGCTCACGATGGATAAATTTGATCCTTTATTGCCGACCTTTGATGTAGTTATTCTTATCGTTCCACTCAATGCAGGCACTCGTCACTTGATGAATGCCGCCAGATTGAGCGCAATGAAAGATGGCGCAGCTTTGGTCAATGTTGCAAGAGGACCGGTTGTTGATACTGAGGCTCTCATTAAAGAGTTAGAAAGTGGGCGTATTACTGCAGCTCTCGATGTCACAGATCCTGAACCTTTACCCGATGGACATCCGCTATGGAAAGCTCCGAATGTAATTATCACCCCACATGTTGGGGGAGACAGTCAGGCTTTTATACCGCGTGGGCGCAAGTTGGTTGAGGAACAAGTAGCAAGGTATGCAGCAGGTCAACCGTTAATGCATATCGTTGCTCAATAAATTTTCTTCAAAGAAAGCAGTTAAAGAATCGCGACGGTGTGATTTTCGATGAAGTCCCAGTCATAATCGATGCAGAGACCTTCACCAGTAGGGGCCATCACATAACCATCGACAATATTGAGCTTGGATTTTGTGCCAAATTCGAAGTCATCGAATGGATAGAGAGTCTCGAAATATTCACAATTACTAATGGCTAGCGAAGGATGCAATTGCACCTGCTCTAGACCGTGATAGATAGTGGTGTGAAGCTCGCACTTGACCCCAAAAGCTTCGGCAACGTGGGCGGTCTTCATGACAGCTGTTATTCCAGCCCGCCAAGAGACATCTGTGCGGACGATATCGACGATACCTTCCTTGATGCAGTGAGCGACTGCGTATTGATTGCCAGCAATAACTTCAGTGCCGACAATTGGAATATCTAGCTTCTCGCGTAGCTTCTTTAAGCTATTGAGATCAATATCGAGCAATGGTTCTTCCAGCCATTTATATCCCAGGCGTTCGAGTTCGCGGCCAGCCTTGAGGGCGTCCTCGTATGAAGCCATGATGACTGGGTCAGCCATCAAAGTGAAATCATCACCAACTGCAGCACGCACAGCGCGATAACACGCAATATCGAGATCTAAACCTCCTGGTGGGTGAAGTTTGTAACCCTTATAGCCTTTTGCTTTTACTTCTAGCGCTTGCTTTGCATAATCTTCAGGTCCAGGCAAGAACATAGAAGAGACATATAGCGGAACCTTCTCGCGTGCGGCGCCAAGAATTTTATAGACAGGTAAGTGAGCCATCTTGCCGACGATATCCCAGCATGCGTTATCAAATGGTGCGTAAGAATAAATGGGTATGTGGTTCCAACGACGATCAAAGAGTTCAAAGTCTTTTATATTTTTAGCTGAGTCATGTGCGCTACGACCAATGAAAAATGGCTTCACTTGTGACATCGTTGCAGCAGCAGCTTTGGCATCTTGTGCACCAAAACCAAAAGAGGTGCCTTGGATTCCATCTTCAGTTGTAATTGTTACGACCGTAAAGTCAGGGCGAGAGCCTCCAGGAAGTTTTACCGCAGCAACTGAGTCGAGTTCTTTAAGTTCATCTCCGCCTCGACATGCGCGAATCTCAATACTCTTGATTTTTGAAATCATTACCGGCCCTCTTCTTTAGAATCCTATAGGATAATTTAGCGGAGTTTCGGCGGAGCTACAAGCGGTTTTTGAAATTATTTCTGCGCAGCTTGAGCTGCTGGCGAAAAACGCTTGAGCGAAGATTCGATATGAGCATGCATTGCGATTTTTGCAGCCTTAGCATTCTGATCTAATATCGCATTTGCGATTGCATCATGCTCTTTTATCGCTAATTGTCCTGATCCACTTTGGTAATACTGTTCAAAGAGATCCTTAACAAAGTCGGTGCGTGAGCCACTTTCAAGGCGATGCAATTTATTTGCCATATAAAGACGGAATAGATGCAGATGGCAATGTGTGCGTCCGTAGAAATCGGCGACAGTTTGGTTTCCTGAAATGCTGGCAACCAAAGTATGAAATCGTGAGTCGTGTTCAGATAGAGCTTGGAATTGATTCTCTCCTGCAAATTTAATGGCAGTCTTTGCGCTCTGCATCTCAGCCTTGAGCGCAGTTTTTCCAGTGTTATCAATGAGCTTTGCGGCCTGCTCTGCCGCCCAAGGCTCAATCAGCAATCTAAATTGAAAAAGGTCGCTGAGCTCTTTAAATGTGAGTAGCTCAGTGGCGCGATAACCCTTAAGCGGCACCTTCTCAATCAAGCCATCGGATTCGAGGCGAGCAAGTGCTTCACGTACAGGGGTTTGAGAAACTTCGAGCTGTAATGAGATTGCATCGATATTGACTCGCGAACCTGGAGAAATTTCGTGATCAAAGATCATTGTCTTGATCATCTCGTAGACATCATCAGAGAGAACAGAGCGACGTGGAGTTCTACGGGCTGGGCGTTCTGCCGCTTTCTTGGGAGCCATGCTTTACTCTGCCATCTCTAATCATTATTAAAGTAATTACTTTAGAGTAATTACTTTGGCAGGCGCAAACCTTGCATTCCACCATCTACTGCGAGAATTGTGCCAGTAGTTGAAGCCTGTCGGGGACTCGCTAGGTAGCTAATCGCGCTGGCAACCTCGTCAGCAGAGACGAGACGCCCCATAGGCTGACGAGCCTGCAAAGCAGCGCGTTCGGCAGCAGGATCACTCGCTTGAGACAACAGCCGAGCCACCCAAGGGGTGTCAGCCGTGCCTGGATTAACGCAGTTCACGCGAATACCTTCTTTTACATGGTCGGCAGCCATGGCCAATGTCAGCGACATGATGGCGCCTTTACTCGCGCTATAAATTGCGCGCTTCGGTAGTCCGGCAGTCGCTGCAATCGAACAAGTGTTTACAATCGATGGTGATTTGCTCTTTCGCAAGAGGGGGAGCAGGGCAGCGCTTACGCGAGAAGTTCCGACAACATTGATATTAAGAACTCGTTGCCAATCCTCATCAGTGGCATCTTCGACTGTTCCGGTCGCCCCAACACCAGCGTTATTTGCCAGAATATCGATTCGATCTGTCTTGCCAGCGAGTGTGGCAACTGCGCTCTTCACACTCGCTGAATCACCAATATCACATTTGATAAAAGTAGCGAAGGGAGCCATCGCACCTTCTGCAATATCTAGCCCAAAGACTGTGACGCCAGCATTATGGAAGTTTTCTGCAACCGCGAGGCCGATTCCAGAACCTGCCCCAGTTACTACTGCAATCAAACCTTTAAATTCTGAGCTCATTATTTTGCCTCGTTCTTCCAGTAAGAGCCGCTTGGGAAAACGTACTCATCGATACTTGCTTGGTGCATTTGCGCGCTCGCTCCAGGTACAACAGGGGCTACATAACATCCGCCCTCAATCTTGACTGGGTCGAGAAAATGTTGGTGTAAGTGATCGACGAATTCGACCACGCGTCGTGAATGATGTCCAGTAACTGCAACGGCATCCCACATTGCAAGATGTGAAACCATCTCGCAGAGTCCGACGCCGCCAGCGTGAGGACAGACTGGAACGCCAAACTTTGCTGCCATCAAGATATTGGCAAGGTTCTCGTTAACACCTGCGACTCGAGTCGCATCAATCTGCATTACAGAGAAACCCTTAGATTGCAGTAATTGTTTAAAGATGATTCGAGAGCTTGCCATCTCACCAGTTGCAATCTTGGTCGGCGCAACAGCTGCAGCAATTCGAGCATGACCCAATACATCGTTAGGACTTGTTGGCTCTTCTACCCAATGCAAATCAAACTCTTTCAGTTCGTTAATCCACGAAATTGCAACATCTACATCCCAGACCTGATTGGCATCAATTGCGATTGGGAAAGTTGGGCCCACGAGTTCGCGCACTTTGGTAAGGCGACGACGATCATCTGCAACTGATTGACCACATTTGTATTTGATAAGTCCGAATCCATCATTAAGCGCTTCTTGCGTAAGAGCGAGCATTTTTTCATCTGTGTATCCGAGCCAGCCCGGAGATGTCGTATATGCAGGAAGGCCTTTCTCACGAAGAATCTTTTCATTACTAGCCTTAGCTGATTCTGCCTTCTTTAAAATCTCTAGCGCTTCAGCTGGAGTAAGCGCATCGGAGATGTAGCGGAAATCAATTGCTGCCACGATTTCTTCGGGGGACATATCAGAGAGTAATTTCCAAAGCGGAACGCCCTTAGCTTTTGCGAAGAGATCCCAGAGCGCATTAAGCACAGCGCCAGCGGCCATGTGAAATACGCCGTAGTCAGGGCCTAGCCATCTAATTTGAGAATCAGCGCTGAGTTCGCGCGTGATGCGTCCGATCTCTTTAAATGCTTGATCCACTGTTAAGCCAACAACTTTAGGTGCCAACATCTCAATTGCGGCAATCTGAACATCGTTACCGCGACCAATTGTGAAGACTAAGGAATCTCCGTGTAAAGATTTATCATCGCAGTTAAGGCGAAGGTAACCAGCTGAATAGTCAGGATCTTGGTTCATGGCATCAGAGCCATCGAGCATCTTTGATGTTGGGAAACGAATATCAAATGTTTCAAAACCGGTGATTGTTGCCATTAATTCACATATCTCTCTAGTCCAGCTGGAACACCGGATTGTGCCCAAATCGATTCATATCCCACGCCTGGACCTTGCGGACCGTGTACGAGACCATTTGCATCAACCAAAGCTTCTCTTTTTATCGGATTGCCCCAGATGAGTGACTCATAATATGTTGTATTTTTAATCGCCATACACAGATGCGCACTCTCAAGGCCAAAGCCATGAACCTCTGCGCGCAGGTGGTATGCATCTGCTAAATGAGCTATGCGCATTGCACCTGTAAAACCTCCGCGTAGAAATGTGCTTGTCCGCAGAGCTGAAGCCACACCGGTCGCCGCAAAATCTCCTGCACTCATATGAGCCCCATCAGTTACTTCACCAAGTAGCAGAGGGATCTTGACGCGCTCACCTAGCCACTTATAGGCAGTAATGCTGAATTCACGCATTGGCTCTTCATACCAAGCAAATCCCGCATCATCGAGTGCGTGACCAAGGTAGACCGCATCCATCAAATCAAAACCGGCAGAGCCGTCATACATTAAATCAATATCGTCACCGACATGAGCGCGAAGGCGTTGACCGAGGAGCGCATCTTTTTTAGCATCACCAAATGCGTGCAATTTTATTGCGGGATATCCCAGAGCAAGTGCTTGATCAGCAATGTCTAAAAACTCTTCGATAGTTGAATATGTAACTGTTGAGGCATAGGCCGGCAGAGATTCACGGAAACCACCGAGTAACTTATAGACCGGCAACCCTGCTTGCTTCGCGCCGATATCCCAAAGTGCCACATCGACGACGTGCGCCATATTCGGAGCGAATCTTTCAATACGATCTAGTTCCCATGCGCGCTCCCATAGGTACTCGCGCTGCAACGGATCTTGGCCTATGAGTTCAGCGCGGAATCTACGGTCAACATAATCTTTGAAAATTACTCCTCGCGGGGCAGAGGCAAAACCAGTTATGCCAGCATCGGTCTCAATCGCAAGCCACGCGCCGGTAGAAGGTCCATCTGAGCCTGGCAGATTCTTGCGCCAGACAAATGGGGGTAGCATGCCAGGACGGTCTTCGAGAATCACCTCAACAGCGGTAATTTTCATTCGAGGCCTCCGCATTCAAAATACTATACGAAATAGTATTCTACCTCTAGGATTTCGACAATAGGGCTGAGCGCCTTGGGGACAAGGACAGTGATGGACCAGAAAGTCTATGCATTTAGTGAAGGCAATCGGACTATGTCCGACCTCTTGGGAGGCAAAGGAGCCAATCTCGCTGAGATGGCATCTCTTGGGATCCCTGTCCCAGATGGATTTACCATCACCACCGAAGTTTGCCAAGAATATCTGCGCACAGGTGGCTTAGGCACCGCGCTTCTTGCAGATATCGATGCTGCAGTCGTTGCACTAGAGAAGAAAATCGGTAAATCTTTCGGTGATCCGACGAATCCATTGCTCGTATCCGTTCGTTCTGGCGCAAAGTTCTCAATGCCGGGCATGATGGAGACTGTTCTTAATGTTGGAATGTCAAAATCAGTAGCAAGTACTTTAGCCAAGCAGACAGGTGATGATCGTTTTGCCTGGGATTCATACCGCCGCTTCATCGAAATGTTTGGCAAGACTGTCTGCGAGATACCAGGTGACGTATTTACCAAAACTGCGGCACCAATTATTGAAGCTGCAGGCGGAAAGAGTATGGCGGATCTTGGTGGGGCGGACCTAGAAAAAGTTGGCGATGCATTCGTAGCAATTGTTGAGAAGCACACCGGCGCACCGTTTCCATTTGAAGCACGCAGTCAAATGTTGCAAGCAATTGAAGCTGTCTTTCATTCCTGGAACTCAGATAGAGCGCAGCTTTACCGTAGACGCGAAAGAATCAGCGCTGATCTCGGAACAGCAGTCAATGTGCAAGCGATGGTTTTTGGAAATATTGGAGATACCTCAGGAACAGGCGTCTGCTTCACGCGTGACCCTGGTAGTGGAGCACAAGGTGCCTATGGTGATTATTTACCACGCGCACAAGGTGAAGATGTTGTCGCAGGAATCCGTAATGCATATCCACTTACGCATTTAGGTGAGATTAATCCTGAAGCCTATGCAGAGCTACAAAAAATCATGGCGCTGCTCGAAAATCACTATCGCGATATGTGCGACATTGAATTTACGGTAGAAAAAGGCAAGCTTTGGATTCTGCAAACTCGCGTAGGAAAGCGCACCGCAGAGGCTGCATTTAGAATCGCTACCCAACTTGTCGATGAGGGTGCAATCACTATGGATCAAGCGCTTACTCGTGTTGATGGAGAGCAATTAGTGCAACTAATGTTCCCGCAATTTGATAAAGCTTCTGCGCCGAGAGAACTCACCCGCGGAATTGCCGCATCTCCCGGAGCTGCCGTCGGCGCAGTTGTCTTTGATCCGCGTGATGCTGCTGATCAAGCACTTGCTGGCAAGAAAGTGATTCTGGTTCGCCGCGAGACCAACCCTGACGATTTAGTTGGAATGGTCGCTGCGCAAGGAATTCTCACAGCTAGAGGTGGAAAAACATCGCATGCTGCTGTAGTTGCTCGCGGAATGGGACGACCTGCGGTCTGCGGCACAGAGAGCATCGAAGTTAATGTCGATGAAAAATACTTTCTATGCGGTGATACAAAGGTTGTTGAGGGAGATGTCATCTCAATCGACGGAACAACTGGCGCTGTTTTCCTAGGAGAGGTCGCCGTTGTTCCAAGTGTTGTTACTGAGTATGTACAAGGAATCGTCGACCCCGGAGCCGCCACATCATCTGCACTGATTCGTAGTATTCACAGAATCATTACCCATGCAGATCAAGTCCGACGCATGTCGGTTCGAGCGAATGCAGATACTCCAGAAGATGCTGAGATTGCCCGCCGTATGGGTGCGCAAGGAATTGGATTAACTCGTACAGAGCACATGTTCTTAGGCGATCGGCGAGTACTAGTTGAAACTTTGGTTCTTGCCACAACAGATGAAGAACGCACTGAAGTTTTGGCCGAGATGGAAAAACTACAATTTAGTGACTTCGTAGGAATTCTCCGTGCGATGACTGGCCTACCTGTAACAGTGCGATTACTTGATCCGCCACTTCACGAATTCTTAACTGACCAAGCAAGCCTTGCAGTGGAGATTGCTCTGCTGCAAGAGCGCGGTGAGGTAGTAGATGAGAGAAAACTTGCTCTTAATCGCGCTGTAAATCGGCTACATGAATCAAACCCAATGATGGGTCTACGCGGTGTTCGCTTAGGTGTATTGATTCCTGATTTATTCTCGATGCAAGTTCGCGCTCTGACTCGTGCAGCACTTCATGTACGCGATCAAGGTTATGACCCACAACCAGAAATCATGATTCCGCTTGTTGCATCTCAACGCGAGCTGCTCTATTTCCGCTCATCACTCGAAGATGAAGTAGCTAGAGTTCTTAAGAACGCAGGGAAAGAGATGCACATCAGTATTGGAAGCATGATTGAGACTCCGCGAGCAGCTATTACTGCGGCAAAGCTTTCGGATTACTCAGATTTCTTCTCATTCGGAACCAATGATTTAACGCAATTAACCTGGGCATTTAGTCGCGATGATGTGGAGTCTTCATTCTTGCCACGCTACTTAGACCTTGAGCTACTTCCATTTAGTCCTTTTGAATCACTTGATCAAGATGGCGTAGGGCTCTTGGTAAAGATTGCATGTGATGAAATCAGGGGAGTCGCGCCAGAAATGAAACTCGGCATCTGCGGAGAACATGGTGGAGACCCACGCAGTATTGATTTCTTCCATAATGTCGGCTTGGATTATGTCTCTTGTTCACCATTTCGAGTTCCAGTGGCTCGCCTTGAGGCAGGCCGTGCAGCGGTAAGTAAATTCTCAACCACAACGAGCGCATAGGGGATTTCTTATGAAACATGACGACCGCATCAAACTTCGCACAGGTTTGGAAGTTTCGAGAATGGCCCTTGGTACTGCAGCTTTCGGTGGCCTCTATAAATCTGTCACCGACCAAGCATGCACCGATACTTTACGAACTGCCATTAACCATGGAATCACTTACTTAGACACCGCTCCACATTACGGTAAGGGCACATCAGAACGCCGAATCGGTGCGGCCATTGCAGGGCTTGATAGATCAAAAATGGTGATTTCTACAAAGATTGGTCGCCTACTCAATCCATCAACGACTGATTTTGACGATTTCTTTTTAGATGCCGATAACACCGTCGAGAGGAAGATGGATTTTTCAGCTTCTGCAGTTCGCAGATCTCTAGAAGAATCTCTGGAAAAACTAGGGATAGATAGCGTTGATATTCTCTACATTCACGATCCCGATGATTATGCAGATATCGCAATCCGCGAGGCTTTTCCTGAACTTGAGAAGATGCGTGCAGAAGGAATCATCAAAGCAATCGGCATCGGCATGAATCAATGTGAGATTCCAACACGATTTGTGAAAGAGACAGATATTGATATGGTGCTGATTGCTGGGCGCTATTCGCTACTTGATCAACAAGCAGCCCTTGATCTTCTGCCCGCGGCCCTTGAGCGCGGTGTAGATATTGTGGTTGCCGGAGTCTTTAACTCAGGCATTTTGGCCAATCCAGTTAAGGGTGCAACCTTCGACTATATGCCGGCATCAGATGAACTCATAAATCGCGCAGTGCGTTTCCGTGAAGTTCTAGATAGCCACGGAGTCTCATTAACGGGAGCCGCGATGCAATTTCCTTTCCAGCACCCAGCGGTAAAGGCAGTACTAGTCGGATGTCGCAGCGAAGCTGAAGTTCTTTCAAATATCGCCGAGTTCGATAAGCCAATTTCCAGCCAGGTATGGACCGACCTTGCAAGTGCTCAGTAATTTAGGGAAGTGAAAATGATGTGGGAATTAGATAAACGTGTAAGAAGTGCGATGGTTTCTGACTCCTTGGATACCTTAGGTGTACGCAATCAAGCGATGGATATTTCGGTAAGACCACTACAGCCCGGCATCAGAATCGTCGGAATCGCAGCAACTTCTCAATTTGTTGCTCAATCTGATTACGATCAAAAAGATCCATATGGTGCAGCGATTGATTATCTAGACACGCTTGCACCAGGGGAAGTCGCAGTTATCGCAACAGGTGGCCAGGCGCTCTCTGCATTTTGGGGTGAACTCTTTTCGGCGGCAGCTAAAGGAAGGGGCGCTCATGGCGTAGTCACGGATGGCCCGCTGCGCGATACCGAACAAATAATCTCAATTGGTTTTCCGGCATTTGGTAAAGCTTCACGGCCATATGACTACAAGGGTCGTATGGCGCTCACATCATCACGTCAAGAAGTTGTTTGCGGCGGAGTGACAATCTCGAATGGCGATGGAATCATCGCTGATTCAGATGGAGTCGTTGTTGTTCCTAAAGCGTTACTCAATGAAGTCAGCGAGTTAGCAAATGCGCGAGCAATTGCAGAGAAGACTGTTCTAAAAGATCTTTTGGCAGGCAAGAGTGTTCGCGAAGTGTGGAACTCTTATGGCATTCTCTAAATCTCACCACATTAATTCAGAAGATACGAATGAAGGGAAGTTATTGAGATGAGTAAAGAAGAACTCATTGATTCACATCAACACCTATGGGTGATGAGCGAGCGTGAATACAGCTGGATTGAACCTTCCTACGGCCCCCTATTTGATGACTTCACTCCTGAAAGATTGGCGCCTGAAATTCCAGCGTCAGGGGTAACAAGTTCGATTCTGGTACAGGCTGCAGATTCATATGAGGATACTTTTTATATGTTAGATGTAGCAGCGCATTCGGATTTCGTGCGCGCAGTTGTGGCATGGGTGCCTTTTGATCGCCCTAAAGAAGCACGGGCCGCGATTGATATTTTCGCCAAGAATCCACTGGTTAAAGGTTTTCGCAATCTCAGCCATGATTATTCAAATCCAAAGTATGAAAACGATGATGCCTGGATTATTCGCCCAGAGGTGCTTGAGACAATCAGCTATATCGAAGCGGCTGGCCTGACTTTGGATTATGTCTCAGTTAAGCCAGAACAAACCAAGAATGTTGTAACGCTGGCTAAGAAGTTTCCTAATCTAAAGATTATTGTCGATCACTTTGCAAAGCCACCGATTGCTGCCAAGGAGCTAGAACCGTGGGCTTCTTCAATGAAAGAAATTGCCGCCTTCCCAAATGTTTATACAAAGCTTTCAGGGCTCAATACAGCTTCTAATCTAGAAAACTGGACTGTCGCAGATTGGCAGCCGTATGTAGATTTGATGGTGGAAACTTTTGGAGTTGAGAGAATCATGATGGGTGGGGATTGGCCAGTAATTGTTCTTGGCAACACCTATGTTGAAGTCTGGAAGGCTCAACTCGAAGTTATTGATAAATTGAGTTCAGATCAGAAAGCTTGGCTCAAATCAAAGACCGCTAAATCTGTTTACAATCTCTAACCAAAAACTCCAAGGGGGAAGAAATGCAACGATACGCATCAGTTATTGGAATGCCAGCTGCTAATCGTGAGGAGTATGAGCGACTGCATGCTGCTGTATGGCCAGAGATCCTTGCAAAGATCAAAGAGGTCAATATCCAGAACTACTCTATTTACCGTTTCGGTGAAGTGCTCTTTTCGTATTATGAGTACACAGGAACCGACTACGCGGCAGATATGGCAAAGATGGCAGCAGACCCTAAAACTCAAGAGTGGTGGAGCATCTGTGAGCCACTACAGCGTCCAATCGAATCTCGCGCAGAGGGCGAATGGTGGGCCTCAATTCCTGAGGTATTCCACGTCGATTAACCAGTTTTGATTAGCTACCTTTGATTAACGAGTAGTTGCAACGCAGGTATTGGAGATTTCACCAATACCTTCAATACCAGTCTTTATCTCATCGCCCACTTTAAGATAAACAGGTGGCTTGAAGCCAAGGCCAACTCCGAATGGAGTACCAGTATTGATAATGTCTCCAGGAAAAAGCTCCATAAATTGGCTCAAGTACCAGACGATGTGATTGATTCCAAAGAGCAGGTCATCTGTATTCGAATCCTGCTTCATCACACCATTGACGCTGCACCAGAGTCGTAAGTTACTTGGGTTGATTTCATCGCCAGTGACGATTTCAGGACCTATCGGATTAAATGTTGGGAAAGACTTACCTTTCATCCATTGTCCAGATCGTTCTAGCTGCCAGTGACGCTCTGAGACATCTTGAGCAATTGTGTAACCCAAGATATGTGCTGGCGCCTGATCTGGAGAATCCAAATAAAGTGCACGCTTACCAATAACAATTGCTAGCTCGACTTCGTAGTCAGTTGCGTTGCTATTTGGCGGAATAATGATGTCATCGTTCGGTCCCACAACGCTATCTGGGGCTTTCATAAAAGCAACCGGCTCGGCAGGCGTATCAGCATTAGTCTCTTTGATATGACCCAAGTAATTCAAGCCAATACAGATAACTTTAGTTGGACGATGGATTGGAGCACCGATACGCGCTGATCCTTTAGCGATTGTAGGCAAACCTGATAAGTCAGCGGTAGCTACTTTTTCAAATGCACCAGCTTCAAGAGTCTCACGTGTCCAATCAGAGACAAGTGAATCAACAACCACATAATGATCGCCCTTAACAACGACAGGCTTCTCTTCGCCAACATTTCCAATACGAGCTATACGCATTTACTTTCCATCCGAAAGGCGGCCGAGGCCAGCATGAGTTTGAAGTATCTTGACATGTTTTGGCTCTAACTCTTTGAGAGAGTTAACGCCGAGAAGCTTCATGGTTCGAATCATCTCTTTCTGCATGATCTCAAGTGCGCGTTCTACACCCTCTTGGCCACCAGCCATGAGGCCATAGAGATAGGCGCGACCAATATAGGCAAAGTCCGCGCCGAGTGCCAGGGCAGCCAGTACATCTGCACCATGCATGATTCCGGTATCGATATGGATTTCCATATCGTTCTTTAATTCTTTCTTAACATCTGCAAGTAAGTGCAGAGGTACAGGTGCGCGATCAAGTTGGCGACCACCGTGGTTTGAAAGAATGATGGCATCAGCGCCGTATTTAGCGGCAAGCTTGGCATCTTCTACAGTCTGAATACCCTTAATAGATAATTTGCCATCCCATTGCTCGCGAACCCACTTGAGGTCCTCAAAAGTCATGGTCGGATCGAACATGTAATCAAGTAGTTCTCCGACGGTGCCTTCCCAGTTAGACATCGATGCAAAAGTAATTGCAGGAGTCGTTAAGAAGTTCATCCACCATTCTGGACGGGGGGCCGCATCAAGCAGAGTTTTAATTGTAAGGCGCGGAGGAACAGTTAATCCATTGCGTGTATCACGCAGTCGTGCACCAGCAGCAGGGACATCGACAGTCAACATAAGGTGCTTTACGCCAGCATCTTGTGCTCGCTTAACCAACGCCATGCTGCCTTCGCGGTCTTTCCACATATACAACTGGAACCAGTTGACACCATTAGGAGCCGCAGCAACTACATCTTCGATGGTGCTAGTGCCAAGAGTTGAAAGTGAGAATGGAATGCCAAACTTTTCAGCTGCACGCGCTCCGGCAATTTCGCCTTCAGTGTGCATCATTCGCGTAAAACCTGTTGGCGCTATTCCAAATGGCATTGCAAATTTTTCGCCCAGGATTTCGCATGAGGTATCTGCGTTTGCAACATTGTGAAGAATATTGGGACGGAATTCAATATCGAGATATGAGCGACGAGCGCGATCAAGTGTTACCTCTGATTCAGCGCTGCCATCGGTGTAATCAAAAGGACCAGTTGGAGTACGTCGCTTGGCAATCGTGCGCAGATCCCAAATTGTGAGCGCCTTAGCTAAACGATTCTTTCGTGTTGGAAGTTTGGGAAGAGTAAAACGGAGCAACGGAGCGAGTTCACGCGGGTTCGGGAGCTGGCGCTTTACATTCTTCATCGAGATTCCTCATCTAACATCGTTCGTAATAGGAGAAATCCTATACGATTCAAAGCTTTCGAGCCAGTAGCCAATCAAGTACCTTATTGGCAAACTCTTTATCGAGAGTAGGCGTATGGACCCCACCGTTGATTCGCCACAGTTCCAAATCTGCCTTTGAACATGAGTAAGTTCGATTGGTTGTCTCTTCGCCAACAGTGGATTGCATTAGCTCGAAATCGCTCTCCTTCGAAGATGAACATGAATTGATTTCAGTCCATTGCGCGAGAGTCTCATCAACTGATGGGTATCTCTTTGCAAAAAGTTCGCCACCGCCATAGAGAATCGTCTGATCCGCGGTGCCATGGATATGCAGAATATTCGTAGGTGCCCCATCACACGGTTCATCGGTAGCACCTGCCAACCCAGCTATCGCAGCAACGATACCTTCAGTTGAACAAGCAAATTTGTAGCTCATGAAGTGTCCATTGGAATGTCCAAAAAGATAGATTCGCATCGGATCGATAGAAACTTTCTGCGATGCCTCATTAATCAAACTCTTAATGTAGGCAACATCATCGACCGCGACATCATTGAAATTACAGCAAGCTATTGAGGCGTTCCAGAATTGATTTTGCAATGAATCGATTGTGCCATCGGGTGCGACATAAGCCAGCCCACGCTCTTTAGCCATCGCTTGTAAAAATGTGTAAGAACTATGTCCAATAGATTCGCCTGAATAACCATGAAGATTTATGAGAAGCGGTACTGCCTTCTCTGATGAATAATCAAGTGGCAAGAAGAGCGATGCTGGACGATCGGCGTTGAGCGTAATATCTGAATTTGAATCGTAAGCAGCACCACTTTCAAATTCACTGAAATCAGTACCGGCTCCACCACGGAAGATCTCCAGCGAAATAACTGCCAGTGCGGCAATAATAATGAGAGCAACGGGTAGCGAATTAAAACGAATTCTAGCCAACGGGACTCCCAGTTTTATTTGTGTATCAAATTATATCTTCTGGCGTGACTTTAGTTGGATTATGAATCGTGGATTACCGAAGAGTTGTGCGTTTACTGATAACTACTCGTAGCGGTGGCGATACCGAAGCCGAGAGACCAACATTTGTGGGAGTTACTCTGGCAGTTATGTTGCCTACACCATGGATTGCAGGTTTCCAAGCGCATACCGCTGTTGCGGTAGGAGCGGCACCTGAGGTTGAGACAGCTTTACAATTGGGTATTCGCTTACCGTTAAAAAAGAACTGAACTCTGCCCGGTGTATCCGCAACGACCGAGACGTTTACTGTGATTCCTTTAATCGCAGTCGCGGCGATAGTCGGAGTTGCCATAGATGAATCCTCGTTAATGTTTGTGATTGTGACCGAAAGCAATTGAGTTGTGAGATTAGCCCCATCAAATAGGCCGATATTCACGCGATAAACATTGTCTGTATTTGTATCTGTAGGTCCTTCAAAATCGGGTGCAACTTTGAAAGTGAGAACCCCTGTGTTTGCATCTAAATTGAACTTACTCTGATCGAAAGCGTTGTTGGCAAAATACCACCCTAGGGTTGTTCCAGTATCGGGATCGGTTCCGGTGTAGGTAATGACTGTCGTTTGGTTCTCAGCAACAGAGATTGCGTGAGTGGATGCTCCGGCATTGATTGATATGATTGGAAATTCTGAGACATCAACAATCGTCACATTCAACGCCTGCGTACCGATATTTCCTGATGAATCTGTGGCCCTTACTGTTACGGTAAAGATACCGTCAAGGTTTGCATCGCTTCTAACCTCAAAGTTCTTTGCACTTAACGAAAGCAGTCCACCTGTGCTGATTGTAAATGTTGCCGAATCGACGCCTGTTATTGACCAAGTAACGCCTTCATTAGCTGAATACTGATGTGTCCAGGTCGTATTCTCATTAGTCGATGCCGATACCGTAGCTGTTGTCAAACTACCAGGGCCTGTAATCACCGGCGCGGTTGTATCTGCTGGACCGAGTGAGAGTTCAAATTGAAAGATGTTAGGCCACGTTGTGTAAGAAGCTCCGCCGCCAAATCGCAGAAAGAAATCAGAGCCCGATTTGGGTACTGACCAACTAGAAGCCTGAATTCCAAAGTTTCCCGTGCCGCACACGCTGATTGTGTTGCCGTTACCATTAAAAGTGAGCCAATAAGTCGTGCCACTCGTGACGTTCACTGCACCGGTAAATGCAACTCGTCGAGTTTGGATAGTTGCACCAGATAGTGTTGATGCTGCGTCAAGCACACTGGGTCGCAAAGATCCCACGAGGGTACCTACCGCTCCCGATGCATCTGTATGAATGTCTACTTGGGTTGCGTTAATTACGCTGTCGGGAGAGTTGAATTCAATTTGCAGTCTGACTTTAGTAATCGTTGATGTCGTACCCGCATAGATTTTGGTTCCATGTCTTTGGCTTCCGTTAAAGGTACATCCTGTGGCTCCAGCCCAGTTGCTCAGAACTATTCGAGTTGATTCAACATAGTTCTCGCTTACCTCAGCTGAAGAAAGAGCTCTGTTGTAAATGCGCACCGAGTAAATCTTGCCATTGAAGAAATCGCTTGCGCTATTGGAGTTCAGGCCAGCACCAATCTGAAGATTAATAGAATTAGTAAATAGGTTCCCGCTAAATGTAGTTTTAGTGCCATCTTGCACACCATTTAAATAGGGTGTAATTGCTTTTGCTGAGTCATAGACCAAAGTTGAGGTGTATTTAGTACCAACATTTAAATTTGATGATGATAATAGACCCCAAGGCGAACTCTCTACATAGTGATTCGCTTTTGCTCCCGCCATGCCGACAAAATAATTCCCAGCGATGCCACTATTTTGTCGCGCCACTATCATCTGATTGCCGGTTATTGAGTTCGGCATAAAAGTAACTTCGATTGAGAATGCACTCGTGAAATTTAAAATGTTACCTAGATTAAAGTATTGATTGGTTCCATTGAAAGTGAAAGAGCCATCTGTTGCATCATAGGTAGGAGAATTCACTGCAGTTGCATTTCGGCTATTTCCAGATTGATCTTGCCAAGTCCCCGAGGTGAAGCTTCCCGCAACTGATGCATCTAGATTAAGTGCAAGGCCACTTGTAGCAAGCGCAGCTTTTGCTGTAGATGGGTTTTCAATACCTTGAAGCAAGGAGAGTCCAACAATCGCAAAAACAATCAGAGAGGACTTACGCACACTCGTATGTTACCCGAGTCCAAATATGCTCTATTTTGCCGATTTACTCCTTTGACTAAAGGCAACTACCGTCTCGTTGTTCGCTTAAGCACCCAGAAAGAGCTAGGGGCTGAGGTGCTACTAGTAAAGGTGTTATCTGATGGAGTCAATACTGCGGTTAAGGTCTGAAGCGCTGTCACTGGCGGCTTCCACTGGCAAGTTGCGGTGAAATTTGGGTAGTTACCACTGGTTGGTCTTGCTAAACACGAAGGAATTTTCTTCCCCTTTAAAAGAAAGCGCACAGATCCTGGGGCATTCACCGTAACCGTAATCGTCGTGACAATCCCTTTGTATACATCTCCTGTAACAACAGGTGCCGATGTGATCGAACTTTCATTAACGTTTGTAACGATAATGAAAAATACTCTAGATGCAGCATTACCAAGTGAATCCGTGGTCGTAATTGTGATGTTGTAAATGTTATTGGTTCCGACATCGGTTGGCCCCTCGAAATCAGGAGATACCTTAAAGCGCAGATAGGCGGTCGCGGTTTCAACTTTGATGATGTTAAAGAGCGACCCATCGTTTCCGGCTGCGATTACTAAAGTGGCAGAGTCGTTGACGGTGATAGTTGCAGCGTTAAATGATGTCGCAACATTTTCAGTCACTGTAAAAGTATCGCTATTGGTAAATGCGGGTGGAGTAATATCTGGATTACCAGGACCAGGCGGGGGAGTGGCAGCTTCTGATAGCCAGAACCGCGAGGCTCCGTCATAGTCACCAACTAGATATTTACCAAGCCCATGGGATCGACCGAAGTATGTGGCATTAGTTAAGGCCGCACCTGTTGATGCTCCATTTACTGGGTTTGAAATTAGACAGTACGTTGCGGTTACTCCCGTGGTAGCACCACAAGCCGGTGTAGTTGCAGATGCTCCATCTGCATCTCCATTAAAAACGAGGAAAGATGGACTTGTTGTTTGCAGCGCCCAAACTTTATAGCCCCGAGCGTGTCTAATTTGATAGAGGTATGTTCCGTCGGTGGCAATTCCGTGATCATCGCTCGGCCAACCTGTAATGGCGTCTGCAAGGACAAAATCAGCTGAGTATGTCAACGCTGTACTGGCACCCGTGCCCGTGGGTGTGTACAGACGGAGTGATTTACAGAACATTGAAGTCGGACATTGGCCGGCACCGGTTCCGACCCCACCACTCCACGAAGCAGCAGCAATTGAGGTGCCAACCGAACCAATTCGCCCATCAGGAAACTGAATAAAGTTTCCGTTGAGCCATCCACCACCTGCCGGCATTGGATTGCCGGCAGGTAAAGAAATAGAATTCAAAGACCAGTTCGATATGGCAATGCAGTAAATCGAATTTAGGGTAGATGAATCTTTGCGAAGATATAAACAGCCATTGCCAAAGACCAAAGCAAGTGAATCTGATTGAACTGCTGCTAGGCCTGTTACAAGATGCACCGATACTAGAACTCCATTTTGAGTGGTTCTGCAGATGTAGCCAGGATTTGTACTAGGTCGAAAATAGATATCAGTTCCATCGGAGGTGATGCCACGAATTCCAGCTGACAAGCAAAGACTTCCATTAGCAACGCTATTTGTATTTGCCACATTTATGATCGCTCCACCGTTACCAATAAGGCGCGCAGCTGAAGGAACTGTCCAGATCGCAAATAATGTGAAACTTGAAGCGATAGCAAAGGTGCTACCCGGTTGATATGTTGTTCCGGTCCCCGTGCTCAGTGTGTTCCAGCCAGCGAATGTAAATCCTTGCCGAGCAAGAGTTCCCTGCCCAAGAACTGTATATGTTGTACCTGATG